>SKJK01000322.1 GCA_007121995.1 Desulfobulbaceae bacterium | reverse complement strand
TATTTGTTTTGTATAGACAACCATATCATTAGTAATATTGACATACAACTTCAATACAGCATCCGTGAGCAGAAAGGCTTGGGCCAGGTCCATTCTGCGAATGGCAGAGTCATCCAGAGTCCGTTCAAACCATTGGTTGGCAGCAGTGGCAGCAAAGTTGGCAGGAAGTCCCATCAGTTTCCGGGCCAGACCGGTCATACGTTCTGAGCGCATCGGGTTGCGCTTATACGCCATAGCTGAACTACCGACTTGTTTGCTGGCAAAGGGTTCTTCCTGCATTTTTAAATTAGAGAGCAAACGGAGATCAACGGCAAATTTATGGGCAGAGGCTCCGATGCCTGCCAGGGTTTCCGACGTTTTCATGTCCAGTTTGCGGGGATAGGTTTGCCCGGTGACCGCAAAGACCTGGTCAAACCCAAGTTTTTCCGCCACCAGCCGATCCAGTTCCCGCACTTTGTGGTGATCGCCATTAAACAACTCGATAAAGGTGGCCTGGGTACCGACCGTTCCCTTGGCACCCCGGGCTTTGAGTTGCCCCTCAAGGTGTTCAATGTACTCAATATCCATGAGTAAATCTTGAATATACAGGGTGTTACGCTTTCCGACCGTGGTGGGCTGAGCGGGTTGATAATGGGTGAATCCCAGGGTGGCCAGGTCTTTATGTTGGTCACTAAATGCGGCCAGATTGGCGATAACCTGAAGCAACGCGTTTTTAATGAGGGTCAGAGCGCGTTTCTGGATAATCAGGTCCGTGTTACAAACCACGAACTGTGAGGTGGCTCCGAGGTGAATGATGGGCTCGGCCAGGGGGCACTGCTGCCCGTAGGCATAAACGTGGGCCATGACATCATGGCGAATTTCCTGTTCCTTGGCAAGGGCGACATCGTAATTGATGCTGTCGACATGATTCTTCAATTCAGCGATCATTTCCGCTGAAACAGCGGGCAGGCCCAATTCATGCTGCGCCTCGGCCAGGGCAACCCAGCAGCGGCGCCAATGAGTGAACTTGAAACGTTCGGAAAACAGTTCCTGCATGGCACGACTGGTGTAACGGGAAACCAAGGGCTCCCGATAAATATCATAAGTCATAGGTCGTCTCGTGAGTTAAAAAGATGAAGTAATAGGCAAACGTCAAATGGTACAAATCATCGATATTGACAATGTCGCATAATATATATTATGTTAAATTTTCTATCTGTATATATATCAGGAAGATGTGATATGGAGTGCATGCAACTGGTGCTGTTCGACTCCCCTGTACCAGGATCGCTTCAAGTGAAAAATCAAATCAACGGGTTTTCGTAAATCAAGGGACTCGCACCAGAGATGAAAACCAATACCCCGGATCGTCCTACCATTGCCCCCAGGATGAACCTGAAAACCAAGGTGTCCTTTCATGTTTCTTGGCTGCAGTAATAGTTTCCTGGTCATTAAAAAGACGGGCTCAGGGTTTCCTTCTCCACAAGGCTGCAGCAGTTGCATGGCCCGAATAAACTCTTCGGTCAACAGACTGCTTTCCTGAAGGTGCCAGTCAATTTGAATTTTTTCGCCCCCCTCCCCTCCCGATATCCCCATTCTCGTTACTTGTTGGTGAAATACCTTGGCAAAGGCGGCCAGATTCTCCCGAGCTACCGACAATCCAGCCGCCATAGCATGTCCGCCAAACTGTTCCAAAAGTGGCGAACATGCTTGCAGCGCGGTTAAAAGATTCATACCCGGGACTGATCTCCCTGATCCCTTGAGGTAAGTTCCCGTATCGTTTCTGGTCGCATCATCGGTAAAAACAATTGTAGGTCTGCTGTATGTGTCGACAAGGCGGCCAGCAAGAATTCCCACAATTCCGGGATGACAAGCCGCATGATACACACTCAGACCATTCCAGCCTGCCTGGATCTGGGCCCCACATTGCTCCATGACAGTCTCCAGGGGCTCAATCTCCAACTGTTTACGCTCTTTATTCAGTTCTTCAAGTATCATCGCAAAGTTTTGCGCTTGATCTCTGGTGGATGCCAACAGCAGGTTGACTCCATGGTGTGGTTGCCCCAACCGTCCAGCAGCGTTGAGTCTTGGAGCAAGTTTGTAGGCAATGTCTTCGGTCTGTACCGGCTGGTCACGGATCCCACAATTTTCGCACAGAGAAAAAAGACCATGTCGAGATTTTGTCGACAAGACTTCAAGCCCAGCACGCACGAGTATTCGGTTGATGCCGACCAGAGGGACCACATCCGCTACGGTCCCAAGTGCCACCAGGTCCAGGTATTTTTTTATTTTGTTAATCGTGACGGCCGAAGAAAGTCCATGGGTCGCCATAGCCTTGCGCAGCGCCATGGCTAGGAAGAAAGCCACCCCAACTCCGGCGAGCGAGGAAAAGTGGGCAGTGCACCCCACCTGTTTTGGATTTACTATGGCGTCAGCTTCGGGTTGCTGTCCCTGAGGTTCATGGTGGTCGGTGATAATCACCCGCAAGCCGAGAGATCTGGCATAGGCCACTTCCTCCACTGCCGTAATGCCACAGTCCACGGTAACAAGGATGCCACCATGGGCAGATTTGTGTTCATGTAAAGAAACAAGTCTATCAATCGATTGTGTTGATAATCCATACTTTTCTTCAAGTCGATTGGGTATATACCAATGTACATCCTGCCTACCGATCTCCCTGAAAAAAGCGACCAACAGGGCAGTGGCGGTCATGCCATCCACGTCATAGTCACCGTGGATGAAAATCGGTTGCCGCGGCCTGGCAGCCAAACTGGCCAGGAGGCAATCAATGGCTCGATCCATGCCTTGCATGGTCAACGGGTCAGGTAGCATTGCCAGTTGTGGATAGAGAAAATTCTGCAACTCGGCAAGAGTGGTAAAGCCCCTCTGGTAAAGAATTTCTGCCAGCTCTGAGGGTATATTGAGTGCAGCCGATGCAGTGGTGCCAAATTCCCTGGTCGCAGCGGTGTTGGTCAGGTCGGGAAGGACATAAGGTAAAGCCGGGATGAGCGGGTTCATGACCAACAGGCCCCTTTGCTTGCCGGCACCACCCTTCCCTGCAAGCTTTTTTGCAAAAAATGATCCACATTTTTAATTATTTCTTCAGCGTGGTGCATATCGTACCAGCGCACATCAGCCAGGCCCCTGAACCAGGTCATCTGCCGCTTGGCGTAGCGGCGGGTATCGCGGATTAACGCCTCCGTTGCTGTTCGGCGATCCCATGTACCGGCAAGGCACGCGCACATATGTCGATAGCCCAGCGCCTGCATCGACCCCAGGTTGCAGGGAAACCCTCGGCCGAGCAATAATTCAACTTCTTTCTGAAAAGTATCCTGCATCATACTGTATGTACGTTTTTGTATTCTTTCGTGCAGCAGAGATCGATCACAGGTCAGGCCAAGAAGCAACATGTTGCTGAACACAACCGGCGGTCCGGACTGTTGCTGTCGGCGGATATGCTCCGACCAGGGAATTCCGGTGGCATGGTAGATCTCCAGCCCCCGCAACAGGCGCTGGGTATCGTTGACATGAATTCTGGCACCACTTGCTGGATCCAAGGCACAAAGCTCCTTGTGCAGTACCGCCCTGCCCTCCTGCTCCAACCGTTGTCGTATCTGGGTTCTGATGGTTTCCTGCACAGGAACCGTAGCAAACAACCCGTTGATCAAGGCATGCAGATACAGGCCGGTTCCACCGGTAATCAACGGCACCTTGTTCCGGGTTG
>SKJK01000206.1 GCA_007121995.1 Desulfobulbaceae bacterium | reverse complement strand
TGGAAATAAACAAGGACACCATCAACCAATTGCCCCTTGGTCATTGGCAGGGTCCCGTCCACCTGGTCCGTTTTTCGAAGGAGATCGAATCAATGGAGCCGCGTCTGGCCCGGTCCACGGTGCTGGGGTTTGATACAGAAACCCGGCCGGCCTTCAAGCGCGGCCAGCAATTTCCACCCAGTCTACTGCAACTGGCAACCGCGGAGGAGGTCTTTCTGCTGCAGTTGGGATATACCGGCTTACCGCGGCCCATTCGCACGGTGTTGGAGGATCCGGCCATCATCAAAGTCGGGGTTGCTCCGGATGATGATCTGCGGGCGCTGCAAGCCATGGCACCCTTCCAGCCGAGCGGATTTGTTGACTTGGCCAGAATTGCCAGGAATTCCGGGATTCGGCAGCGTGGTCTCAGAGGGCTGGCCGCTGCGGTCTGTGCGGTGCGGATCTCGAAAACAGCCCGGACATCCAATTGGGCCAATGATGTCCTCACGCCCCGGCAAATACGCTATGCTGCCACCGATGCCTGGATTGGCCGGGAAATATTTCTGCGCCTGCGCTACCAGCGAACATGTCCCACCGGGTGACCATTTCGCAGGCGCACCTGGATGATGTCGTACCCGTCGCCTGGATTGTCTGCCAGCCGGAGGGGGTCAGAACGGGCAGTTCGATAAGGTTGCCTGCTCTCTGATGTGTTTCAGCTGGTCGGCCAGGTCATCGGTTTCGGCTTGCCAGTAGTTCGCCGAACCGAAATCCGGGATGACCCGGGAAATACCGTCTCCAGACACCTGCATGGCACACCATGCCGAATAGTGAATAAAACGCATCGCTCGCAGTGCTTCGATCAGGAGGAGGCTGGAACGGTTAAAGGGGCGAAAGGTTTCATATCCCTCCAAGATCAGATCCATTTCAAGCGGGCACTCGGCTACCCTGTCAGGGAGAAGCATCCACAGGTCCTGGACTGGTGGCCCCATGACCATGTCGTCGAGGTCGATCAGGTGTAACGACTCACCAGGCCGGTGGATGAGGTTCCCCCGGTGACAATCTCCATGAATACGAATGGACTCGATTTGAGCGAACAACGGCATGATCTCGTCAATGATCGCCGATGTGATCTGCTGGTAGGCTTCAGCACATTCCGCCGGCAGGTGGCCGCTGTCGAGAATATATTGTATTTGCGCGGTGGTGGTGATCCCGGGATGCATGTGCGGTCGACTTGGTGCCGGACGACGCGCTCCCACCACGTGGACCCGGCCAAGGAGCCGGCCAAGGGCAATCCATTGTTCCTCAGCGAAGTCGTCCGGATAGCGGCCGCCTTTTTTAGGGAACACGGCAAAATACACTCCGTCATGCTCGCCAAGTGTGCCTCCATGCCGCAGAGGCAGGGGAGCAATGACCGGGATTTCGTCGGCAGCCAGTTCGCGCAGAAAATCATGCTCGTCCTGGAGGGCGGCTTGCGACCATCGATTCGGTCGATAAAGTTTGACTACCAGTCCCCTGCCATCTTTATCGGCAAGTTCATACACTTGGTTGATATAGCTATTGTAAGGGCGGCACAGGTTGGTACAGCGGATACCAAGGGCCGATTCCACCAGACCAAGGATGGTTTCCGGGGGCAGTTGCGAAAATGTCAGGCGTTGCCGCTGTGATGCCATGATAGTCATGTGTTGTTGCTCCTTGGTCACCAAACACGTGGGGTAACTGTGTATGAATATCCTGGATCCGTGAGCGTTCGTCCCTGGTTGGAGAACGATTATCATTCCAGTAAAAAGCTTTGAATCAACCGGGTGATGTGATAAAATCTACCCCGTAATTCTAAATGGTTATTCCAAGACAATACGGCACATAGAGCCTTTTCGCCAGTCGTAATCAATATTTCACTCGATCCATATCGAGATCAACCAGGACTACAGGAGGTCCACTATGAAAAAATGGGAATGCACTGTATGCGGTTATATCCACGAAGGTAATGAACCACCTGACGAGTGTCCTCTTTGCGCTGCAGACAAGTCTAAATTCGTTGAAGTCCAACCCACAGATAAAAGCACCTCGACCGAACAGGTCGCACCGGTGGAAAAGAGCACGGGGAGTGAAACTGCTGCAGAACCGACACCGGAACCACCCCCCCCTGCGGAACCGCCACCTTCCGGATTGGCTGCCCTCATGGCGACAGTGAACGCGCTGATTCTCCGGCATCATCTCCATCCAATTGCCGTGCATACACCCAACGGGATTGTTCCCATGGCCTTTCTCTTTTTGCTTCTTGCTGTGGTGCTCGGTTACCCGGGTCTTGAGGCCGCGGCGCTGTACAGCCTTGTTTTTGTCCTGATCGCTATGCCGGCGGTGCTTTACACCGGTTACACCGTCTGGCAGCATCGTTATCGCGGGGCGATGACCTCTGTCTTCAAAATGAAAATAGCAGCTTCTACAGTGAGTTTTGTACTCCTGTTCATCCTTGTTATCTGGCGGGCAGCACAGCCGGATGTGGTCGCCGAGCCCTCCGGTGGCCGGTGGTTGTTTCTCTTGCTTGCCTTTGTGTTGCTTGGTGCGGTCGGCCTGGCCGGTCACCTGGGAGGTCAATTAGTCTTTGGTGCTCGGAAAAACTGATGGGATGACGGTTTGCTTTGGAGAATAAATATCAGATAATTTTTATTCTTATTTGTGCTTGCCCCAAGTTTCCAACTCTTGTATTGTAACGGCCATATCACAAGGGTGCGTGCACGACGGTGCGCAGCGAACAACAACCCACCCGTACAGAGCGGTCTTGCCAATACCGTTTTTCTGCAAAGTATTTCGGTACTGGGGCCATTAAAACCAACACGATTGAAAGGAGAATAAAATCATGGCATCAACAAACGAGAATCTTAAGGAAGCGTTTTCCGGTGAAAGTCAGGCCAATCAGAAATATCGGGCTTTCGCCAAGAAGGCAGAGAAGGAAGGGTTTGCCAATATCGCCAGACTGTTCAGAACGACTGCTGAGGCTGAACGCATCCACGCCGAAGGGCATCTCAAGGCCATGGACATGATCGCATCCACCGCGGAAAATCTCCAGAGCGCCATTGATGGTGAAACGCACGAATTTAAGGAAATGTATCCACCGATGTTTGAAACGGCTGTGGCGGACGGCCACAAGGCCAAGACCATGTTCAAGTTTGCCATCGATGCAGAAGCGGTCCATGCCGACATTTACAAAAAGGCCTTGGATGCTGTGAAAAATGGCGTTGATCTCGATGTCAGCGCGTTTTACCTCTGTCCTATCTGCGGGTATATCGAGCTGGGATCGGCCCCGGAAAAATGTCCGGTCTGCGGTGCCAAAAAAGCGCTTTTTGAGCAGGTTGCCTGATTGGGCGCTGATCGGGGTTTCGATCCCTGGTCCTGATTATGAATCCTTTGTCCACCCTTTGGCTACCGTGCTCAAGGTGGATCAGAGGCGGTAAAAAACAACCCCATGGCACTCCAGTGCCATGGGGTTGTTTTTTTCTTAGAGTCATCTCGAGGCACACCTGTCTTTTCTACGACCACTCATGGTGAAAGCCGAAACCGCTTGGCTTTGGCAAGGGCTTTTTGCTTACCCATTTGCAAAAAGAGCGGTCTATTCTAGATTCCTCCAGTTATCCTTGATCCATTGTATCGTGTCCTTTTGAGTTTTTATTTCCAAAGGGAGCCGATCATGAATGAATAGTTCTAATCGATTGCCAAGATTCTCTACC
>SKJK01000312.1 GCA_007121995.1 Desulfobulbaceae bacterium | reverse complement strand
GGTCTGGTGGCCAAGGAGCCGCAACGGGTAGAGCAGGTCAATGCCATCCTTAACAATTCATTTGGCATGCTCGGTGTAAATTCCGTGGTCATTGTGGAGAGATTTGTGGCGAAGTAACGGCCGGTATGGTAATTCATATGTTTTTGAACAATTGAACAGTGTCCGTTTTTTTTTATATTGAAAGGAACAACCGTATGACCCGTGAGGAAATCAAGGACGTAATCCTTGAAATCATAGCAGATATAGACGAAGAAGCTGATTTTGATCATCTTGATGCCGATGCGCCCCTGCGCGATCAACTGGATCTCGACTCCATGGATTTTCTTGATATTGTCATGGAATTGCGTAAGCGGTACAAGTTACAGATTCCTGAGGAAGAATACCCTGAGCTCGCCACGCTGACTAGTTGTGTCCAGTATCTGGAGCCGAAATTGAAAGATGTGTGAATTTCAGGTGGTTTGCGACCTTTGCTCAGGATGAGATGCCGGGTTTCACCGGTTTTTTTATGTCCGTATGGCTGATTATCAGCTTATCATCATCGGTGGCGGCCTGTCGGGAATAGCTGCGGGTATTCGTGCCGCCCGCTTCGGCAGAAAAACGCTTATCCTGGAACAACATTCCCTTCCCGGTGGCCTGAATTCTTACTATTTCCGTCAGGGGCAACTGCTTGAAACGGGATTGCACGCCATGACCAACTGTGCAGCGCCCGGCGATAAACGCGCTCCTCTGAATCGACTCTTCCGGCAACTGCAACTTTCCCGCAAACAGTTCGTTCTTCATGAACAACTTGGTTCGGAGATACGTTTTTCCGGGCGAACATTGGCATTTACAAATGATTGTCGCGTGTTGGAGGAGGAGATTGCCAGGGAGTTCCCAGCCGCAATCGATCGGTTTCGGCTTCTGAGGCAAGAAATTCTGCAGTACGATCCCTTCCAGCCGGGCCCCTGGCGCTCGGCACGACAATTCCTGGCCGATAGACTCGGCGTGCCACTGTTAGAAGACATACTGTTATTGCCACTTATGATCTATGGCAATGCCGAGGAACATGATATGGATCTTGGCCAGTTTGTTATCATGTTCCGGGCTGTTTTCGAGGAAGGATTTTTCCGACCTTCTGGAACCATGCGCGAATTCCTAGAACTCCTTGTCAATCAGTATCACGGATTCGGTGGTGTAATGCGCTATCATTGTCCGGTTGAACAGATCCTGGTTGATCGCGGTCGCATCAGGGGCGTACGCCTTGCAGGTGGTGAGGAGTTGACCGCGGAAGCAGTGTTGTCCACAGTCGGTATTCCGGAAACGATTCGTCTTTCGGGCTGGAATCTGCCCCCGGAACCCTATTGTGGTCGGATGAGTTTCATGGAAACCATCTCCCTCCTCCCCTCGGCCTCCGCCAATGGCAAGGAGTGGCAGCACAGCATCATTTTCTACCACACCGGGGAAACGTTCAGGTATCAACGACCATCTTCTTTACTTGACACCAGTTGGGGGGTGATCTGTTTTCCAGAAAATTTTCAAGATCAGACACCTTCGGAAATGCGACAGGTCCGGGTGACCAATGCCGCCAACTATTCGTTGTGGAAAAATTTATCCTCCAGTGAATATCTCTCCATAAAAAAACAGTGGGCTGCGGCCTCAATTCGTGCCTCTGAGGAGGTCATCGGCACATATCAACATGCCGTTGTCTATCAGGACAGTTTTTCCCCGCTCACCATCGAACGGTATACCCGTAAGGCTCAGGGAGCCATATACGGCAGCCCCCTGAAGTTCAAGGATGGGGCAACCCCATGGTCGAATCTGTTCATTGCCGGGACTGACCAGGGGTTTCTGGGTATTGTTGGCGCCATGCTGAGCGGCATAACGGTGGTCAACCGGCATCTGCTCCAGTAAAATTGACAATCATGCCCCAAAGTCGCAAAGATGGCTTGTAGTCTTTTACCTGTACCCGGTGAACAGTTCTCATCGGGCTCTAATAAATGAGACAGATTGAAATGCAATATACGCCATTGGACAAGGTGAAATCTCATTATGATGTGGTGGTGATTGGCTCCGGACTAGGTGGTCTGACTTGCGCTAACAGGCTGGCTGGTGCCGGACACAGGGTCCTCCTCCTGGAACACCATTTTCAATTGGGCGGCCTGGCCACCTGGTTCAAGCGGGGAGGGCATATCTTTGATGTTTCCCTGCACGGTTTTCCCTATGGCATGGTTAAAACCTGTAAAAAGTACTGGGGGTCCGCGATTCGCGACTCGATTGTCCAATTAAAAAATATTGTATTCGACAACCCCCAGTTTTCTTTGACGACGACCTTCAGTAAAGATGATTTCATTCGTATTCTGCAGGATCGTTTTGGGGTGCCAGCCACAGTAGTAGCGGAATTCTTCGCCACTGTGGACGCCATGAACTTTTATGACGATCAGTCTCTGACCACCAGGGATCTGTTTGCCCGCTACTTCCCGGGACGCAGTGATATCCATCGTCTTCTCATGGAGCCCATCACCTATGCCAATGGTTCGACTCTGGATGAACCAGCTATCACCTATGGTATCGTTTTTTCAAATTTTATGAATAGGGGTGTGTTTACGTTTGAAGGTGGCACCGATAAACTCATTGGCCTGATGGCGGTAGAGTTGCAGAAAAACGGTGTAACCATCTGCACCAATGCTCGGGTGGATCGCATCCTGATCGAGCAAGACAACGCTTGTGGGGTAGTGGTTGGTAACAAAACGATCGCGGCCACGGCTGTTGTCTCCAACGCCGGGATCACGAACACCATTGACGAGATGGTCGGCCGAGAGCGGTTTACGTCAGATTTTCTTGACCGGTTCAATACTGTCGAGGTCAATAATTCCAGTTGTCAGGTTTATTTCGGTATTCGCAGGGGAGAGCAGATTGCGGATATCGGTGATCTGCTGTTCACCTCCACTGCCGGGGAATTCTCTTCCGAGGAAATGCGGCGGATGGATACTAAAAGCCGGACTTTTTCCGTATACTATCCGAAAACCCGCCCCCAATCGGCTCCGGATTATACCATAGTCGCCTCGATGAATGCCAATTATGACGACTGGGCCGACCTGGATGCCACAACATACCGTAAGGCCAAGGAGGCCATGATCGAACGTTGCTTTGATGATCTGGAGCGGTACGTCCCCGGTGTCCGTGACAAGGTGGACACAATCGAGTCAGCCACACCCCGAACTTTCCACCGGTACACGTTGCATACCAAAGGGACGTCTTTTGGTACCAAGTTCGAGGGGCTGGATATTTCCCGTTCGTTACATAAGGAAATTAATGGCTTGTTCCACGTCGGTTCGGTGGGCATTATCATGAGCGGTTGGCTGGGGGCCATCAATTACGGAGTTATTGTTGCCAATGATGTGGATGGATATGTGAGAGGATGATGGCAACAATTGCAAATCCAGTGAGGGAATATGCCTGAATTTGAAGGGAAAAAAGCGGTGATCACCGGTGCAACCCGTGGCATCGGTAGAGCGGTGAGCGAGGCCCTGCTGGCGGAGGGGGCAACTGTTCTCGGACTCTATGGCGGTAACCGGCAGGCGGCCGATGTTTTTGCTGAACAGCAGGCCCGACATGGACACCGATTACGCCTGCATCAGGTCGACGTCAGCAACTATCATGAAGCGGCGGACTTCTTTGCCAAGGTGGAGGAGGAGTTCGATACCCTGGACATTTTGGTGAACAATGC
>SKJK01000078.1 GCA_007121995.1 Desulfobulbaceae bacterium | reverse complement strand
GTTTCCCATCGACCTGGATCCGTGACGGTTGAATTCTTGATGTGTGCCTATCATACTGTAATCAGACTATAAGAGCGGCGACATTTTAGACAACTCGCCTTCAGCAACCCCTGCCTCACAGAGCTTGACCAGGATTCGGTAAATCGTCGCCGGGTCCCAGTCGGTCTCGCCGAGGTGCTTAAGCACCTCGCCTCATTCGAAGCGTCGCTCACCATCTGCGCCGGGTTAGGTGATGGCAACAGGTATTCTTATTCTTCGAACCTCTAAAAATGCCTTTTTCAACTGAAGCATTGCAGGTTATGTTCCCCTTGTCGACCCCTTTCGTGATTTTAAAAAGCTAAAGATAGACATGCCCCCCTGCATAGCCGACCTCCTGCATTGCCCCTGTACGTCGATTGACAATTGACAAAAAAATCTTCTGAACGATGAAGCGCCATTACTCAAGAAAGACGACCATACCCGGTTCGGAACAGCGAATTTCGGCTGATCATGCCCTTGAATCGGCCGGCATCGTCGATCACGGGCAGTCGTTTCAGTCGTTTCTCGGTCATCAAGCGAATAGCACCTTCAATCAGCATATCTTCTGGAACAGTCAGGACATCGGCGCACATAACGTTAAAGGCAGTCGTTGACCCCAGCCGCTGTACTAAATCTTTATCGGCGGGTCTAATCAAAGTATCCCCTCCCTTGGAGGGTATACTGGCAAAATGTTTATGAGGGACAGGACAGAGGACATAAAAATAAGCCCTTGAAAATCAAGGGCTTATTTTTATGAATGGCGGAGAGGGTGAGATTCGAACTCACGGTACTTGCGTACACACGCGTTCCAGGCGTGCACCTTAAACCGCTCGGTCACCTCTCCATATTTTGAGAGTACATTTCAGGACAACGGGAATGGATGGCGTATCCGTTGCATTTGGTGCATCTATCTAGCCTGCGCGTCACTTTTTTACAATAAAAAAATTAGCGCCGATTTCGAAAAAAGTCCCGCAGCTGTGCGCTGCACTCTTCCGCGAGGATGCCACCGGTGACGGCAAAGATATGATTGAGCCGGTGGTCGGTACCAATACTATACTTTGAAACGACCCCGCCGCCTTTAGGATCAGTGGCCCCAAAGACCAGCCTGGCGATGCGGGCATGCACCAGCAGAGCCGCACACATGGGACAGGGCTCCAGGGTGACGTACACCGTCATCCCCGGCAATCGATAATTACCGATTTTGCGGGCTGCCGCCCGGATTGCCACCATTTCCGCATGCCCGGAAGGATCTGCAGCGGCAATACAACTATTGCCTGCTTCGGCCACAATGGACCCGCTGGTATCAACAATAATGGCGCCCACCGGCACCTCGCCTAAGGCAGCGGCCTGTCGCGCCAGGGCGAGAGCTCTGTTCATCATCAACGCATCACGGCCACTCCATTCCGTTGCAAACCTTGTCTGCATGAATGTCCTCTGCTCCTTAGAGATAACTTCCCTTTGCTTTTTCACTCAGGAGGTTATACTGTTACCAAAAAGATATTGTAAGTACCAGATGGAAATCAGGATAGCAACGGAGCACGGATCATCATGGAGAAAAAAGTAACTGTTCTCGCCTATGAATGCCCTCCGGAAAGCCGCAGTAACATCGAAGAAGCTTTAGCCGGCACCTCCGATATTATCTACCAAAACGACCCGAACTTGTTGCAACGGGAGATGAACAAAAAACAGTTTGATATCATCTTTATGAATGTTCGCCCGGAAAACGGGAGGAAAATTGATCTACTGGAAAAAATCCACAACTATACTCCCAATACCCCCATTATAGTCACCTGCGATCAAGCAGACACCGCGACGATTGACAAGGTTATCGGCCCAAAGATCTACGATGTCCTCACCCATCCGTTTTCACCGGCTCTTATTAAACGAATGGTTCGCCAGGCCCTGCACAGTCGTCAACGGGAAAAAGAATTGGCCTACCTGCGTCGCACCCAGGATATCGTCTACGATTTTGATCGGATCATTGCTGAAAGTGATAATTTCAAAACCATCATTGCCAGCTTGAGAAAATTCGCCGCCACGGATGCCACCATCCTGATCACCGGCAACACCGGCACCGGTAAAAGTTTTCTTTCCGGTACGGTGCACTATAACTCACCTCGCAAACACTCCCCCTTTATCAAAATCAACTGTGCCAATATTCCTGAGGCACTGCTGGAAAGCGAATTGTTTGGCCATGAAAAGGGTTCGTTCACCGGCGCGGATAAACAACGTATCGGTCGTTTCGAACAGGCCGACGGTGGGACTATCTTTCTTGATGAGATCGGCGAGATCTCCATGGAACTCCAGTCAAAACTGCTGCGAGTACTGGAGGAAAAATCTTTCGAACGGGTTGGTGGTAACAAAACCATCAAGGTTGATATCCGCCTCATTGCCGCCACCAACAGAGACCTGCCCGAACGGATCGCTACCGGTAAATTCAGGGAAGATCTTTTTTACCGCATCAATGTTTTGCCGGTACACCTGCCGCCACTCAAGGAGCGGCCCCGTTGCCTGGCCCCTTTGGCGGAAAAACTGTTGCACCAGGCGATCGCTGCGATGAAAAAAACTCATATCAAAGGATTTGCCCCTGAAGCCTTGACCATTATTCGCGGATATGAATGGCCGGGCAACATCAGGCAACTGGCTAATACCATTGAGCGGGCTGTCATTCTTGAAGAAAATGATCGTATCGGTATCCAGGCACTGCACATACCGGAACTGTATGCGAAAACATCGGCAAACGAACGGCCAACCGAACCCCTTGAAGCCCAGGAAAAAGCGCTGATACTCAGAGCCCTGGCAGAAAATCTCTGGGTACAGAAAAATGCAGCCCGCTGCTTAGGGATAAGCCCCAGAGCCCTGAACTACAAGGTGAAAAAATTCAAAATCACCCATGAAAACTGGCGCAAGCACAAAAAACAATGATGTGCACCCGCTTTGCCATCAACCCAGCCTGAACAGGCTCAGCCCCCTTTACCGGCACTGAACCTGCAGAAGATCAGGCGGACGTTTCCAGGTGCACCGGAAACCGAAAGTCTGCTTGTTGGAACATATAAAGTGTTAGCAACCGATTTTCATGGCAGGATAATCGAATACATTTCCTGCACCCGGCACATGACGTCTCAGCGCCCTGAACCGGATTCTTTGAGCTTTTCAAGAATATCAAGTGCCTCGGTGCGCAACTTTTCCGGCACACTTTCATCTTTAGATGCACGAAGCATATATTGCTCGGCCACCTTCTCCCGTCCCAAATAGAGATTATACTTACCGAGATAAAAATGACTCACGTTCATCCGTCCGCGATCCGCTTCGATTCGGCCCAGATCAAAATACAACTGGGCATATTCCGGCATAACCAGAGTCATCTCCTGTAACAACTGTTCCGCCCTGACAAGATTGCCACGCATCTGCTCTACTCTGGCCAATTGATAGACACCATACATATCGGTCGGATCGCGCCGGTAGACCCTCTCCAGTAACCGCCTGGCCTCCTCGAGCCGCCCGGCGGCAAGAAGGAAAACAGCCCGATCTATTTCAAGAATATCCTCATCCGGGTATTGCTCCCGAACCATGGCCAGGTGCTGCAAAGCACTGTCATAATCACGATTGGCGCCTTCAAGCAGGGCCAGACCATATCGGGCCAGGATCTGTTGTTCCCTGTCTTTCGAGTTGGCCAGAGTATAGGCACAGTG
>SKJK01000362.1 GCA_007121995.1 Desulfobulbaceae bacterium | reverse complement strand
TGATCCTCAACAGCCCGTGACACCCCATGCGCGCTGAAAATGGCCACCGCCCCGCTGGGAATATGCTCCAGTTCCTCGACAAAAACGGCGCCGCGCCCACGCAGGGCTGCAAGGACATGGGCATTATGGACAATTTCATGGAGAACGTACACCGGGGGGGTATAACGCTCGAGAGCACGATGAACAATGGCAATGGCCCGATTGACACCGGCGCAGAATCCTCGCGGCCTGGCAAGCAGAACGTCCATATCACCTCTCTGTTTTTTTGAGCGCCTCGGCAATGGAAAGTGGATAGGGATGGTGTTGACGCAGAAAAACCGGCATACTGTTCCGTGCTTCCCGGGCCGCATCCATAGTGTCGTAGATACCATAAAAGATGAACAACGTCGGGGGAGTGGTTTCTCGACTCAGGATGTAAAGCTGATCGACGACCTGGCGGTAGTCTTCCTCAACGAGCATTCTGGTCACACTGGCCTGTGCCTGTTCCGAAACCAGCATCATCAACTGAATGGTGTACCCACCCCGATAGGCTCCAGCCAGCCATGCGGCGCTGGCCCTCTGTCGTTCACGGAACAAAAGGTCCCCTTCTGTTGCTTCTTCCGTCGCCACTGATCGCAAGGTCTGAGCCTGAAGAATCGGTACAGACTCGTCTGTTGGGGTGACGACGGCCGAATCCTGCACAACTTCCTCAGGCTCCGGGACAGGTGCTTCGACCTCCGCTTCCTGACTGGGGGGTGATGGCTCATCGGGTACGGGCGGCAAGGTTTCCTCAATGGGGGGGGCAACGCTGACTGCAGCAGGTGCGGGCTCTTCTTCACCGTCTTTCCCACTGAGCATGAAAGCGATCAAGAGCACCACAATCATCAGGCCGCCTAGACCGATGGCCATGACTCTGTATCGCCTGAGCATTTGATGGATCCCAATCATCCGGCTCTCCATTCGAGATCCTTTATAGACCTGGGAATCGACGTGGTCGAGCAGCACCATAAACGATTTTTCGGAACAGGAAACCTGAAGAGACTCTTCCGCCAGGATGTTGATCATCCGGGGATTCCCCTGGGAGGAAGCAAAAATTTTGGCAACAGCACCATCGGTAAACACATCTCCATGATGATCGACACTGAGACCGGCGGCCTGGAGACGAAAACGAAGATACTGTGCGGTTTCATGCTCATTCAACGGCTGCAGGGTGTAGCTGGTATGGGTATCGACTGTGGCGCTGAAAGCGGCGAGCTGTTCGATATTGGCGTCCAACCCGGGGCGACCGCTGAGCAAAACGGTCAGACCAAGACCCTTCCATTTCTCATTGACATTGCGTACCAGACGCTCCAAAGTAGCGAGAAATAATTTTTCCGCCTCGTCAATGCACCAGATTGTCTTCTTGCCCGCTTCTTTACGCAAACGAAGGAGGCGCAGCATTTCCTCGGAAAAACTGATCCCTTCGTGCCCGCCGGTTGGGTCCATGCCAAGGTCAAGACAGGCTATCCGCAGCAGATCGTCAAAAGCCCCCACCGGGTTGTCAATATAGACAACACCGTACTGACCGGGTAACCGATTGATAACAGCGCGACAGATCAAGGTCTTACCAAAGCCCTCACGGCCGATGAGCTTGATCATTGGTCTGCTGTTAAGGATATCGAGAACCAGTGACTGGCGCACTTCTTCGCGCCCGGCTCCTGGAAAAAAAATCTCCGGATCCGGTTCCTCACCAAAAGGAGACTGGCTGAGATGAAAGTGTTCAAGATACATAAGCGTTCAGATAGACATGCTAAAAATTCGGCGCTGGTGACGGGCCCGAACAAAACGGCTGGCAACGGCTTGGCAGCGAAGAGTCACGTAGCCAATGGATCGAAATAAAGGTACAAGTTACTCTTACTCACAGATACGGCCGTCATGTCCGCCAATGAAAAAAAACCACCCTCTGACCATGGATGGAAAACATAAACAAGTCATTTGATTATCAATTAGTTACTGCTTCCTGTAAACCTCTTTTTGCCCGGTTGATGCATTTTTCACGCAACGTTCACCATCCTGAATCCGTGTCGGCTGGGCTTTTGTTATTGATGTATGTTTCTGTACTTAGGGTATAGGTTCGGCACCATTTTTTGTAATCCACATTCACCTGCCGCCCTTCGGGGCGTCCACTCACGGATCCAGGACCATGTAAACACTCATCGGATGCAAGTACAAGGCTGTACATGACCTGGAAACCGGTACCGTTCACCAGAGCGACCTCTGATTGCGGTCCGGCACATGCAAGCTTTCAGGCTTGCCTTTTTTGCGTTCCGCGGTAGGATTTTGCCATAAAACGCTTCAATCTTCTTTAATCAGAACCTGTTATGCCCGTTTTCCGCCTCATTGATGCCCATATTTTTCCGGACCCAGAATTCGCCGAACCCGACGGTCTCCTGGCCGTGGGAGGTGACCTCAATCCAGCTCGCATCCTCACAGCCTACAGCCAGGGCATCTTTCCCTGGTATGCGGTGGGTGATCCCATCCTCTGGTGGTCACCGGCGCCGCGACTGGTTCTCTTGCCTGACGAATTCCATCTGCCCCGACGATTACGACGCACCATCAAGTCCGGCAAGTACAATGTCACTGCCGACAGCGCTTTTGCCCAAGTCGTGACAGCCTGTGCGACTGCTTCAGGCCGCCGGGAAAAAGGAACCTGGATCACACCGGAGATGCAGCTGGCGTACAACCGGTTACACGGGCTCGGTTTTGCTCACTCCATCGAATGCTGGCGGGAGGGTGTCCTGGCCGGAGGCCTGTACGGACTCTGCCTGGATCAGATCTTTTTCGGTGAATCGATGTTCACCTGGGAAAGGGATGCATCCAAAATTGCTTTGGCCGCTCTGATCGATCAGGTCCGTCACCTTGGCATCGCTTTGATCGACTGCCAGATGACCACCGAACACCTGGTCCGCTTCGGAGCCCGTGAACTATCCAGGGAAACGTTCCGGGCCTATCTGGATACCCATATCAATGGTTGCCTGCCACAAAAAAAATGGCGCCTGCCACGGACCGCAAAGGAGTAGAAGATCCGGGAAGACGCCATCGGTGAACAAGGTCGAACATCTCCGATTCCAGTCCCTGCAAAGGTTACAGAAGCTGGCATCTCAAGACATCAACAAAAATAAGCACCACAGGGTGGCTGGTCAAGTCAGCATCTGTTTTGTGCATCTATTCAGTACGCTCACGCTCGTCTTCATGAATCCGTAACAGCGTAACTCTTGGTGGACATATATTTTACTGTAGGCACAAGTGCGGCGTTTTTGCATAATCTGCCGTCACCCGCCGCCCTTCGGGGCCTTTATTGTTCCAGTTCAAATTCATACCGCAAGCCGGAACGATCGAAATGACGGTTGATTTTCTTCAATCCGTATAGATTGGCAACCCTGAAATTGACTTCCCAGTCTCCGACCATGGCCGCTCCTTTGCCAAGATAGACGACATCAACAATCTTCATCTCCTCAGGGGCCACAGAAAGCAGCATGAGCAAGCGATTCCTGTTTGCCTGCATGATAATGATTTTCTGCACCTTGTCGATCTTGGTCCCCTTCAATTTCCAGCGGACTTCCACGGCATCCTCCCGCTGAAAATTGATCTTCTGTAACTGAGCGCAATCCTTGCTGTGCAGGGACAGGCCCCGTTCACTGAGCAATCCGATCAGGCCTTTATCCAAGGGCCCGGGTTTGCAACAGGCAGACGACTTGA
>SKJK01000129.1 GCA_007121995.1 Desulfobulbaceae bacterium | reverse complement strand
TTCGTGACCGTTCGATTAAAGTAAACTTTATCGGACGGTTACGGGCAATGAAGATGGCGTGCGGACGAACGCCCCGAAGGGCGGCGGGTGACGACATATTGCAAAGAAAATCGCCGCATTTATAACCTATTTACAATAAAAAGTGCTCCAAACAAGACTCCAGCCGTCACGGATTCAGGTGAATTGATAGTGAGGGACAAAAAACCCGGCACACGGGCCGGGTTGCAGCAAGAAAATCACCTTAAACGCGAAACCGTTGACCAGCGCCCACCTGCGGTCAATCAGGCTACCATGCATGGACGCGATGTTTGCCCGGCTGCTTACTCTCCTCCATATGCAGCGCTGGTCAACGGTTCCAACGAGTTAATTTGCGGCCGGACACTGAGTACAGCTTCCTGCACCACCTTGGCATGGTGGTGTGGCAGGAGTGTCCTTGGCCGGCACAGAGGCAGCATCTCCCTTATCCTTGGAAGAACCACAATAGCCATCAGTATACCACCCGCTCCCCTTCAGCTGAAAAGAACTCATTGAAATCAATTTACGTACCTCACCACCGCATTGCGGACAGATCCGAATTGGTTCATCGGCAATCCTCTGCTGAACCTCGAAGATCTTGTCGCATCCCGCGCACTCGTATTCATACACTGGCATAGAAGCACCTCACACAAACTATATATTTATTGAGTTGAAGAAAAGAACCGCAGTCTGAAACAAACCAATGTTAATGTTTCCACCCTTGAGTGTCAACTCCCCAAAAAGATTTTGCCTTCCAGGCCAGGCAGCCTGGCACACAATCGAACACGGGATGTGCAACTGTTGTTTATCACAATCCAGCATTGCAAGCGGTCACAGGTGCCCCATATTTGTGCAGAGGCAGCTGTCCGCTATAGCCCGGGCAGCTATGTCCGGGCAAAGACGGGGCGCCTATGAGGTAACCGATAATCACTTACGGTAAACAGATACCTGACTGCCTACAATACAGGAGTGTGGAAAACCGAACAATTATCTCCGTGATGGTGACTGTCTATCTACATCAGAATCACCGGTCAACAATATCAGCAAAAAGGCACAACGTTTGTTCCCCTGCACCCGTTGCATGGTTGAAACATTTGTGCACTGCGAAATACATTCAGCAGTGATCCAGTTAAAACTTTTTTAATGAGTTCAAAGGAACAGATCCCTTGTCGCTATGTCAACACGCTCTTTCTTTTGCACAAATTTTTTTTTGGCGAGGAAACAAAAGAATTGCGATACTTCCAATCTTGATCTATCTTTTCTGCATTCATGATTAAATTATGTACTATATCCTTTTTTTTCCAATACAGAGGAGAACCCGATGAGTAAATCTCTCGTTGAAATGACTGCCGAAATCATTCAGTCGCAAATCAGTAGCAAACAGATGACCACCGATGAAATAAAGTCGGCACTGAACGATACATTCCAAACCCTTAAATCTCTTCAGGATTCTGAATCTACAAACATTGAAGCGGAACCAGAAGAATCCAGTCCTGTTATGGATCCGAAGAAATCCATCCAGAGAAATAAAATTGTCTGTCTGGAATGTGGTCAGGAATTCAAAATGCTTTCTCCAAAGCACTTGAAATCTCATGGGCTCAACTCCAAGGAATACCGAAAAAAACACGGATTCACTGCCCGACAGCCTCTCTGTGCGAAAGCACTTTCCGAAAAACGTTCCCAATCGGGCAAGGAACGAGGGTTGCCGGTCAACCTCCGCAAGGCAATTGAAGCACGCACCAAGGATAAAAACAAATAGAAAAAGACCTGGATCAGTGAGCGTTCATCCGTGCGTCAGCTTTGTTGTTCGTAGCCGTTCGATTAAAGTAAACTTTATCGGACGGTTACGGGCAATAAAGATGGCGGGCGGGCGGACGCCCCGAAGGGCGGCGGGGGAAGGCGTAAGTGCTGCTATTGCCATGCCGTCACCCTGACCTCGTGCCGCTGGTACACCGCCACCTTGTTCTTTTGCCTACCAACCACTGAATGAGACACAATGATCGGCATCTTTGATTCCGGTGTCGGCGGCATGACTGTTGCCCGCGCCATTGAACAATTCTGCCCGGGGTTCCCCCTGGTCTATCTCGGCGACTTGGCCCGGACGCCTTATGGTTCGAAAAGTCCGGCCATGATCACTGATTATTCTCATCGCAATACAGATTTTCTTCTTCGCCAGGGGGCAAAAATTATCGTCATTGCCTGCAATTCTGCCGCGAGCGCCGCCTCGATCTCTTTATCCAGACAATACAGTCAATTGATCATAGATGTTATTTTTCCGGCAGTGAAAAAAGCAGCAGCAGTGACAGGCAATAACAGAATCGGTGTTATCGGTACCCGGGCCACCATAAATTCCGGTCTGTACGAACAACGCCTGCAGGCCCTCCGAACTGCGTGCAAGGTCTACAGTCAGGCCTGCCCCCTGCTGGTTCCTTTGGTTGAGGAAGGCTGGCTAGACCGGCGAGAAACCAAAATGATCGTCAAAAAATACCTGCATCCGTTGCGTGACAAACAGATCGACACCCTTATTCTGGGGTGTACCCATTATCCTCTGCTCAAAAAAACAATTGCCCCACGTATCGGTCGCCGAGTACATATAATAGATTCATCCGTTGAAGTCGCCTTGCACCTCAAAGAAATTCTTGACCAGGACATCACGTTGCACAATGCACTCTATGCACCTGAAATCCCCAGCCGTTTTTTTGTCTCCGACACTCCTGCGCCGGTCAACGCCCTTGCTGGAAAAATTTTCGGACGACCCGTCCGTTTGGAACAAACCGATGTGTAACACACTCATAGCCCGCTTCAGCCTGCTGTTTCTGCTTCTGTTTGCTGTACCTGCTCTATCCTGCGCAGGTATCTCTCCCTTGGAACAACGTATTCTTGGCGTTGAACACCAGTACATGGAACTGCAAAGCCTGGAATTCGATTTTTCCCAGGCCACCTTTACCGGTGGTCGCATCAGAGAGGGGGCGGGTAATGCCGTCTTTTTCCGTCCCGCCATCAAGGATAACAGTGATACCTCCAGCTTGGAGCTCTCCGCCATTATGCGCTGGAATTACACCGAACCCACGATCCAGACTATTATCAACGACGGTCACGAGCTGCTCATCTACACCCCCCAAGACAATCAAATGATTATCTCGCCCATCGATGATCTGGAAGCTGACATCACTTACGCTATCTTCACGGGAACCGGCACCCTGCTCGAGTCCTTTGCAGCCACGTCGCCGGATCCCCATTTTCTGCTCACACCGGTATCCGATGACCTGGAGGCAATTCTGCTTACCCCCAAACAGCCACATCCTCAGATCAAACGGATCCAGCTTTGGCTCGACAAGGATATGATCATGCAGCGTCTCCTGATGGAGGATCATTTCGAGACCCTCACCGAACTGCATTTCTCCCGGATTCGCTTCAATGCCTTACCGACAGACGATCCACAATTACGCCAGTCCCTGCTTGAGCTTGATATACAACCAGGCACTGAAATCATCCGTCCTTGAGACCGCTGCAATGCAGCTCCTGCTGATTTCCATGCCCTGGGCGCTGTTCAATCGCCCGTCCATCCAGCTTGGTACTCTCAAAAGTTTCCTGTCCCAACACCTCGAAGACGTCACTCTCACTGTCCGTCACCCTTCTCTGGAGGTAGCGGCGGCCATCGGTACGCAACGGTACCATCAGATTGCTGTCAATGGCTGGGCCGGAGAAG
>SKJK01000106.1 GCA_007121995.1 Desulfobulbaceae bacterium | reverse complement strand
GGAGGAAGGGGTGCCCATAGAGGAGTTGGAGCAGGGATGGCAAACTGAATTGCAGGCCTATCGCCAGCGCAGCAGCGCTCTTTTTCTTTACGACTGAAGGAAATTGCAGTATGGTCTGACCCTTTCGGCCGACCGGAGAAAAAGAAGAGAAAAGGCATCAGCACAGGGGGTTAGGATACGGTCGTCCTGGCGTTGTCTGACACATTGAACCTTTCAATACCTGGAGTCTGATACGTGTCCCACGAATATACCCTACAACAACTGGCTGATCTGGTGGGGGGCCGGGTGGAGGGTGATCCTCAGCTATCCGTGCGAGGATTCAACGGTATAGAATATGCCGAATCCAACGAATTGACCTTTGTCCTGAGTACAAAACAATTGCCCCTGCTCGCGAACTGCAAGGCTGCCGCCTGTGTTGTTCCCGAGGAGGTCGGTCCTCTGGGCATCGCTACCATAGTCAGTGACCAGCCTGCCGTGGCCGCTGCCCGCATCCATACTCATCTGCTTGCCCGGCCTTTTATCGCCGGCGGGGTGCATCCCTCGGCGGTGATTGGCAAAGCGTGTCACATTCCAACGGAGGTAACCATCGGTCCACTGGCCTGCCTGGGGGATGGTGTGGTCCTGGGGGAGCAGGTGACTATCGGTGCCGGTGTTGTTGTCGGCGAAGGCACTGTCATCGGCAAGGGGAGTATCATCCATGCCAATGTCACCATCGCGGAGCACTGCATCATCGGTAAGCGTGTAACTATCCATCATGGAGCGGTGATTGGCAGTGCTGGGTTTGGTTTTGCCACCGACAAAAGCGGGTGTCATCATAAAAAGCCGCAGGTCGGTACAGTGCAGATTGACGATAATGTCGCCATCGGGGCTAATGCCTGTGTGGATCGGGCCGCCTTTGGCACCACTTTGATCAAATCCGGAACACAGATCGACAATCTGGTCATGGTGGGCCATAATGTGGTGGTAGGGGAAAATTCAATCCTGGTGGCTCAGACCGGTATTGCAGGCAGCACTACCCTGGGCCGAAATGTCGTACTTGGTGCCAAAACAGGCGTTGCCGGTCATCTCCACCTGGGAGACCGGGTCATGGCTGCCGCCATGAGCGGTATCCACAACAACCAGCCGGCAGGGGCTAAAGTCGGGGGAACTCCCGCTTTTGAAATTAAACAATGGGGCAAAGCAACCGCCGTCTATAGTCGTCTGCCGGAAATGGCCAGGGAACTGCGGCGGCTGCGTAAAGAGGTGGAGCGACTCACTAAGCTCCTTGCACCAACAGAAGATCAACGGAGTGAAGAACAATGACCACAGAGCGGGATGTGCAACTGCCCATTGATGTCAAGGGGATCATGGAGATTCTGCCGCACCGGTATCCTTTTCTCATGGTAGACCGGATCATCGAGCTGGAAATGGGAGTCAGTATCACTGGACTGAAGAGCATCTCCATAAATGAGCCTTTCTTTCAGGGGCATTTCCCCAATGAACCGGTCATGCCTGGAGTGTTGATTCTTGAGGGTCTGGCCCAGACAGGGGGGGTGCTTTCTTCTTTGTCCAATCCAGAAATGATCGGCAAGCTGGTATATTTCGCCGGCGTTGACAAAGCCCGGTTCCGCAAGGTGGTTCGTCCTGGTGATCAGTTGGTGTTTAAACTGGAACTGATCAGGCAGAAAGGCAAGGTCAGTAAAATGTCCGGCAGGGCCTATGTCGATGACCAACTGACAACGGAAGCTGAGTTAATGGCAACCTTTGCCTGAGTGTTCGTAGATGGTGAGCCGATGCACGGTACCAGGTACGAATTGTTGGTCACTTTGCCTCTGGTGAACGCTTCACGAAAGCCGGCACGATGTTATATAGCAACGGTATGAGTGCCGTTGCCTTTCTTTTTTTTCAGGATACTGCACCTATGAACATACACCCCACGGCGGTCATCGACACCAGAGCGAAACTCGACGACGAGGTGACCGTGGAAGCTTATGCTGTCATCGACGGACCAGTACGGATCGGTTCGCAAACCACGATCGGTACTCATACGGTAGTTTCCGGGCACACTACCATCGGTGCTCGGAACACCATCGGCTCCTTCTGTTCCATCGGTGCGCCACCTCAGGACATCCATTACAAAGGGGAAGCCACGGAACTGACCATAGGCGACGACAATCTGATCCGTGAATACGTTTCCATTCATCGGGGCACGGCGAAAGGGAACGGCAGGACTCTGATCGGTAACCAGAATATGATCATGGCCTATTGTCATATCGCCCATGATTGCACCATCGCCGATCAGGTCATCATGGCCAACGTGGCCACTCTGGCCGGGCACGTGGAAATCGGTAGTCATGCCAATCTTGGCGGCCTGGTGGCAATACACCAATTTTGCCGGATTGGCGACTATTCGTATGTCGGTGGCATGTCCGGCATCAGCCTTGATGTCCCACCCTACGTGATCATGGAAGGAATTCGCAATCAGATGCGTATTGCCGGTATAAACAAGATTGGCCTGCGCCGTTCCGGTATGGATCGAAGCACTATCAAAAATCTTGAAGAAGCGTTCAAGATCCTGTTTCGTTCTCCCCATCTTCTCCTCAAAGATTCCCTGGCGTATCTGGAAACGGAAATGAAGGATTGCCTGGAGGTTCAACTGATGGTCGACTTTTTTCATTCCAGCAAACGTGGGGTGGTTAAGCGGACCATCGATGACTGAGAATGCAATGAAGTCGGCCATTGGCTTGATCGCCGGTGGCGGCCAGTTTCCCCTGCTATTTGCTGAGGCGGCACGCAAGCGAGGACGCAAGGTGGTGGCCATTGCCCATACCAGCGAAACCCTGACCGAAATCGAAAATCATGCCGACATTACCTATTGGGTGAAGTTAGGACAACTCGGTAAAATTATACGTTATTTTCGCAGCGAGCAGGTCCAGGAAACCGTTTTTGCCGGCACCATCACCAAGACGCGCATGTTTCACGATGTGCTCCCGGATTTTAAAGGCCTCACCCTGTGGGGCAAGATCGATACCCGACTTGACGACGCCATTCTCCGAGCCGTGGCCGCCACGCTCGAGGAAGAAGGTATTCGGGTGCTGGCGTCTACCTGTTATCTGGAGCATCTGTTCTTTCCCCTGGGGGTACTGAGCCGTAAAAAACCTTCAGCCGCACAGATGGAAGATATTCGTTTTGGCTGGACCATTGCCCGGGCTGTGGGCGGCCTTGATATCGGTCAATGCGTAGTGGTCCGTGATCGCAGTGTGTTAGCGGTGGAGGCCATTGAGGGAACCGATGCCGCCATCCGCCGGGGGGGCGAACTGTCCGGATCCGGGGCGGTGGTGGTCAAATTGAGAAAACCGGGGCAGGACTTCCGTTTCGACCTGCCGGCAACCGGCGTTGGGACCATCGAAACCCTGGCAGCAGTCAAAGGAGCGGTGTTGGCTGTCGAGGCTGGACAATCTCTGCTTTTTGACCGTGCCGCTATGGTCCGTGCCGCTGATCGGGCCGGGATCGTTGTCGTCGGGCTGGGAGAGGATGAACAGGGCGATGTGGGCTATTGAGCTCAAGGGGACAGATCTTCTCGCAGCCGACAACCACTAGAGATGAATCGGAGAGCATTGCCATGCAGAACATGATACGGATTGTCGATCTTCTCAACCAGCAACCGGTGGGCAACACCATCGAAGTGTGTGGTTGGCTGCGGACCCGTCGCGATTCCGGCGCCCTTTCCTTTCTGGAGATCAGTGACGGTTCCTGCCTTGCCGG
>SKJK01000332.1 GCA_007121995.1 Desulfobulbaceae bacterium | reverse complement strand
CCTCGCCAATGCTGCTGATGCCTGCCAGCTACCAGGCGGCGTGATTACGGTGCGGACCTGGCAGGAAGGTGAGCGGGTAGCTGTGGCTATCCAGGACACCGGTATCGGCATCAAGGCTGAGGAAATGGGCTTGATTTTTCAGCCCTTTTACACTACCAAACCGGAGATCAAAGGCACCGGGCTCGGGCTGTCGGTGAGCCACGGTATCATCGCCCATCATCAGGGAGAGATTCAGGTGGTCAGTCAGCCGAACCATGGCTCGACCTTTACCGTTCTGCTGCCTGTCAATGGTGGTCAGTAGTGGCGGCTGCAACTGGCCTGCCGCCGGGAGCAGGACCGGTATGGGCTCGAGTTCGCAGGCTGCTGCCCGCGGGTACCACACTTCACCTTTGATTGAAAAAATATTCGGTGCGTTTTTTGTAACGGGTGAGGTACTATAGCCCGCAATGAGGGAAGAGTGCCGGCCATCGGATCAATCACCGGTCGGTAAAGGAGGACACGGTCATGACGGAAACATCACTGCTCTTTGTCGATGACGAAGAGGTCATTCGCAAAACCTTTGCCCGGGAACTGGGTATTGAAGGATTTGCTGTCACCGTTGCCGCTGATGGCGACGAGGCTATCAGGCTGCTGACCCATACAGTTTTTGACCTGGTGATCACCGACCTGATGATGCCCGAAGTCGACGGTTTCGGTGTGCTCAAGGAGGTGAAGAAAACAGCGCCGCAGACCAGTGTCATCATCCTCACCGGATACGGGGATATGCGCTCCGCCATTGACGCCCTCCGGTTGGGGGCGGATGATTTTACCCTCAAACCCTGTGAGATCGAGGAATTGCTGTTTCGCATCCGCCGTTGTCTGGAAAAACGCAGCCTGCTGCAGAAGCTGGCGGCACAGAACCAGCAGCTCGAGGAAGAGATCTCCCATCGCAAACAGGTAGAGGCGGAGCTGGTTGAAAGCGAAAACCGTTTTCGTCTGGCTCTGGATGCCTCATCCAATGGGGTCTGGGATCGGAATCTGCTGACCGACGAAGTCTATCTCGGCGAAAACTGGCATCTCAGCCTGGGGTATACGGATAGAGATGAAATCAACGTGCTGACATCCTTTGAAGAGCTTCTTCATCCTGATGATCGCGACCGGGTGCAGGCACTGCGCGAGGCCTATATTTCCGGGCAGAGCGCCAAGTATGAGGCTGAATACCGAATGCGCAACAAAGCCGGAGGGTGGCAGTGGATTCTTTCCCGGGGGCGGGCCGTTGCCAGGGATGCACAGGGCAGGGCGACCCGGATCATCGGTACCCACACCGATATCACCCGGCTCAAGGAGGTGGAAGCAGAGCTGGAGGGCGCCCGGGACGACCTGGAGCAACGGGTCCGCAAGCGCACCGCCGAACTTCACGAATCCAACATCGCCTTGACCGTCCTGCTGAAAAAACGGGAAGAAGACAAGGATATCCTCTCCGAACAGGTGCTAGCCAGTGCCACCAGGCTGATCGAACCCTATCTGGATCGCCTCAGGGAAAGTGGCCTCAACGACCAGCAGCAGATACTCCTTGATATTCTCCGGGCCAATATTGCCGAATTGACCTCCCCCTTTGCCGACAAATTTTCCGGTAAACTCACCCGCCTGACGCCGACCGAAATTCAGGTTGCCAATCTGGTCAAGCTCGGCAAGCGAACCAAGGAAATAGCCAGAATCATGCACCTGTCCCCCGGCACCATCAGTATTCATCGCAAGAATATCCGCAAAAAGCTGGACCTGACCCACCAGAAAACCAATCTGCAGACTATGTTGTCCATCAATTCCTGACATCAGGTAAACGATTCCAGTTTCCAGCTCAGGCAGCCTCTTGCTCGCACCCGGTGAATGGCTGTGCGATATCATCGACTGGTGGTATCTGTCAGGCCCGCCGGTCGGGTGCACGTTCATTCCCGCTAAACTCGACCCCGTGTTCACTTGCTGCTGGCAAATTGGATGACCACTTGGTTTTGGTGAATATTTATTCTATTTATTTTGCACCATAAATACCTCCATTGCATTTCTCCCCTCTCCAGAGCAGAATAGAGTTGAGCAGGTTCAGGTTGCTGTGACAAAAAAGTTCCGGCTGGCAACGCTTGTTCACAGCAAAAAACCATGAACTCCATGGCGAGAGATTACAGAGGAAAAGGAGCATCTATGCACGAAGCACTCTTGTACCAACCCACTGCAGAGGGAGAGGTCCGTTGCGGCCTGTGTCATCACCGCTGTCGTATCGCCCCGGGCCGACGTGGCGTGTGCGGAGTGCGCGAAAATCGGGCCGGTCGACTGTTCAGTCTGGTGTATGGTAAGCTGGTTGCAGAACATGTCGACCCCATCGAAAAAAAACCCTTCTACCATGTTCTGCCCGGCTCTCGTTCGTTTTCGATTGCTACGGTGGGTTGTAATTTCCATTGCCGCCATTGTCAGAATTATCATATTTCTCAATATCCACATATCCATGACGGCGAGGTTGCCGGTGTCGACCGCAGCCCGCAATGGGTGGTGGATGAGGCCATCCGCAATGCATGCGACAGCATCAGCTATACCTATGTCGAACCCACTGTTTTTTATGAATTTGCCCATGCCTGTTTTGCCCCGGCCCGAGAACAGGGACTCAAAAATCTCTTTATCAGCAACGGCTACATGACCCCGGAGGCTGTCCAGCACATGGCACCATTGCTGGACGGTATCAATATCGACCTCAAGGCCTTCAGCGACGAGTTCTATCGCCGGGTCTGCAGGGCCCGCCTGGAACCGGTGCTGGAAAATATCCGCCTTTTTCATGACCTGGGGGTCTGGGTGGAGGTCACTACCCTGGTTATTCCCGGGTACAACGACAGCGACGAGGAACTCGGGTCCATTGCCCGTTTTCTGGCTGCTCTTTCCATTGACCTCCCTTGGCATGTCAGTGGATTCTATCCAACCTACCAGATGACCGACCGGCCGCCTACACCGGTGTCCACCTTGGAAAGGGCCCGTAAAATCGGCTGCGCCGAGGGGTTACGTCATGTGTATATCGGTAATGCCGCGAGTGTCGGGAGCGCCGATACCCTTTGTTCCGGTTGCGGAGCGCTGCTGGTGCACCGCGCCGGCTATTGTGGTCGGATCACGGCCATCACCGGGGAGGGCTGTTGCCATGCCTGTGGACAGGCGGTTGCCGGTATCTGGCAGTGATCATCGCCTGGTTTTTGTTCTGACTGCATATTTTTTCTATTCAATACTTCTCATACCTTGCCCCATTGTCTTTTTCGCCGCATCTGTCATATTCCGGACTGATTACCTTCGGTCGGAGCACACGATGTGCGGGCTTGTCCCGAGTTAATGGATAAAGGCCGTTACGAACCAGTGTCTGCCCGAAAAGAGATATTGTTTTCTGCAACCAGGCGTGCTGGCAAATACAACCGCAGGCCTATTTCTGTCATGGAGGGCAAATGTCGATACGACATAGAAAAATACTGCTTGTTGATGACGAACCGCTCATTCTTGAGAGTATCTCCAGGGAGTTAACTGAAGAGGATTTCAAAGTCAGCCGGGCAGCCAATGGTGAAGAAGCGATTGCAGCCATGGACACCACCTGTTTTGATCTTGTCGTCACAGATCTGGTCATGCCCGGGGCCGATGGATTCGAGGTTCTCAAGGTCGCCAAAGAACGGGATGCCCGCACCATGGTCATTATCCTTACCGGCTACGGCAATATGGAGAGTGCTGTTGATGCTCTGCGCCTGGGGGCCGACGATT
>SKJK01000242.1 GCA_007121995.1 Desulfobulbaceae bacterium | reverse complement strand
TCGATCGCTCCACCTGCGACGATCGCTACTTCTCGACCTGCCGTCCCTGCAGCGATGACTGAGCCTTTTCTTAATCCCTCCACGTTCCGGTACCAACTACGATCATGAGCACACCAGCACACAACACCCAGACCGAGATCATTGTCACCGGCTTCGGTGGCCAGGGCATCATTCTCGCCGGACGCATTCTTGGTATGTCGGCCTCGCTCGGCGACAACAAGGAAAGCACCCTGGTGCAGGCCTACGGACCCGAATCCAGGGGTGGCGCCTGCAATGCCCAGGTCATCATCTCGGAGACCCCTATCCACTATCCCTATGTCAACGCTCCGCATATTCTCATGGCCCTGTCTCAGGCCGGCTACGAAAAATTTGCTTCAGTTCTGCGTCCTGAATCCACCCTCCTGGTGGACCAGGATCTGGTGAACCCCCAGGAGGTTCCCTGTGACCACTTCGCCATTCCCGCCACACGTATGGCTGAGAACCTGGGCAACAAAATGATAGCCAACATCATCATGCTTGGTTTCTGTACCGCCATCACCCAAGCAGTGACCATCAAGGCGATCCAGGCAACCATTACCGAGACAGTCCCTAAAGGCACCGAGGAACGGAACATCGAAGCGTTCAATAAAGGGTTCGACTACGGTATCTCCACCCTGAAGGGACGGGAGAAGCGGGCCGCAGGTCAGACAGGAGCCATGGCACAATGAAACGACAGAAAGAACGTCTCTATAAAGTGATCGTTGCCGGTGCCTCCCCGGAGGGTATCGCCGCTACCAATAAACTCGGCGAACTCGGTATACCGGTAACCCTGGTAGAATCGATCCCTGACATTGACCGCAAACTGGCTGCCGAGGAATACCGGCTGCCCTCGGGCCTGACTTTTAATTACGCCCACCGTCCCGGGTTGATCCGGATTGCCCGCAACAGTTCCATCCGCACCCTGCTGCCGGCAAAGATCAGCTCGATCAAACACACTCACCAGGGATTCAGCGTTCATATCGACCAGGAACAGACCTTCATAGATCCTGACCGGTGCACGCTATGCGGCAAGTGCGTCGTCGCCTGTCCAGTGACCCATCCGGAAACCGGTAAGGCCTTGCATTTTCACGCCCGCACAAGCCTGCCCGGCCGCCCATATATCGACAAACGCAATCAACCGCTTTGCCAGGAGCAATGCCCTCTGGGGGTCAATGCCCAGGGCTACATCGCTCTTGCGGCCCAGGGTCGATACGAGGAAGCCTTGACCCTGATCCGCCACGACAATATTCTCCCGGGCATCTGTGGCCGGGTTTGCACCCATCCCTGCGAAGAGGCATGCCGACGGGGTGGAGTCGATGATCCGGTGGCGATCCGTGAGATCAAACGGTTTCTTGCCGACTATGAGAGTGCCGATACCTCTCGACTAGCCGCCGCTGTCCAATCCCTGCAGGCCGACATCGAACCGCCCAGGAAGGAAAAGATTGCCGTCATCGGTTCCGGTCCCGCCGGAATAGCCGCCGCCGCCGACCTGGTCCGCAAAGGCTATAAAGTGACTGTCCTGGAAAAAGAATCCAAGGTCGGGGGGCTGCTTCGCTACGGTATCGGCAAACACCGCCTGCCACCCATCATCCTTGATCGGGAAATCAACCTCATTGAACAGATGGGCGTGACCTTTATCACCAACCATCCGGTGGATCTGTCCCGGAACCTCCAGCAATTGTCACAAGACTATGACAGGTTATTACTCTCCACCGGCACCTGGCATGACCGAAGAATGGGCGTGCCGGGAGAAGACCTTGAAGGTGTTGAAGGCTGCTTGCGTTTTCTGGCTCGAAGCCAGTGGGAAAATCTGACCCGGATGGAAGGCAAAGTTGCGGTCATCGGTGATGGCAACTCCGCCTTTGACTTAGCCCGGACCCTGGCCCGAATGGGTAGTGAGGTCAGCATCCTGTCCTGGTTCGACCGTAATCGTATTCCCGCTGACCCGAACGAAGTCCGTGAAGCCCTCGAAGAGGGTATCACCCTCGTTGATGCCACCCAGGTGATTGCCTTTCAGGGTGACAACAATCGCCTTACCCGCCTGCAATGCAGGCCCACCGTGCCCGGCCCAACCGATGAGCAGGGAGTGGCTTGGCCGGTGGTCGCCGAGGACAGCCAGCCTTTTACTCTGGATGCTCAGCGGGCCTTCGTCGCCATAGGCCAGATAGGCGGGTACAATGCCGAGAGCTTCGGTGGTCTGCTGGCGGTCAGTGACCGCGGTTTCATCGTCACCGACGAGAACCAGCGCACCACCATGGCCAACGTGTACGCTGCAGGGGACACCGTGTCCGGTCCATCTTCCGTGGTTCAGGCTATGGCTGCGGGCCGCAGGGCGGCACGATCGATCCACGCCGACCTGACCGGTATACAGTGTATCGTACCAGTCTCCAGGCCAACAACACGGGATTTTCCCGCTATTCCCGAGGGGCTTTCTCAAGAGCGGAGACCCCCGATCCCTGAGCGACCAGCACAGGAACGCAGAAAAGATTTCGGCGAAGTGGTCCTGGGATTCAATACCCAGCAGGTCGCCACCGAGGCAGGCCGCTGCCTGCAATGCGGCATGTGTTCCGAATGTCTGCAATGTGTGACCGCCTGCGGCGCTCTCAAGGCCATCGATCATCATCAGGGGAAAGAAGTAATCGTCGAACACTGCGGTGCTGTTATTGTAGCCGATCCTTCCCTGATTCCTCCCAGCATCAAAGGTGACGATATCATCCGCGCTTATGGCCCGAAAGCGGCTCGACCAGACGTCAATGACATGGTTGTTCGCGGTTTTGACGCCGCAGCTCGGGCCATGCTCCTGCTCGGGGGAGCTTCCAGGAAAACCAAAGGCCATGGCTTGGCCTTCACCGTCCCGGACGCCATTCTTTCTCCTGAGATCCGCATTGGCATCTTTGCCTGCCGCTGTAACGATGCCCTTGGCTGGATGGATGAAATGAGCAATCACATGGACCAGCTTGCCGGCGACGATACCCATATCGCCCACGTGGAAACTCTCCCCTCGGCTTGTGTCAGGGAGGGTTCCTCTGCCATTATCCGGGCTGTGCGGGAGAAATCACTCACCCGCATTGTCCTTGCCTCCTGTGTCTGCTGTCCTCTCAACTTTGTCTGCAGCGCTTGCACCGACCAGCGCAGCCGCCTGAAAAATAACCTGTTTCATGGAACCGGTATCAGCCGCTCCATGGTCGAAACCTGCAACCTGCGCGGCGAGGTCCTTCGTCTGGTAGACAGCAAGCCAGGCCTGGCTCTGGCACGGTTCAAAGGCCTGCTGGAGCGTTCTATCAAACGTTCTATGAATCTCAAGCCTCTGCCGACGGTGGATCGTAACTACAACTTCGCCACCGCTGTCATCGGCACCTCCCAGGCAGCCAACACCAGCGCCCTGACCCTGGCAAACACGGATCATGAAGTCTTCCGGCTCGGCACCGCCGAACAACCGCTCAAAAATCCGGTGGACCATGCCAATATCCACAATTTTCCGGATTGGAACGTCAAAGGGATCAGCGGCACTATTGGCGACTTCCAGATCCTGGTCGAATCCGACGGCCATCAGCAGATTCTACGCGTCGGCACCGTTATCCTCGGAGAAAAAGCACGTCGGCGCATCGCTTATACCCACCAGGAAGGCCTACCAAGCAGCACTGTCGAGCCTGTCCTCCAGGAACGAGGAAAAAACGGCATCCCATTTGCCTACCCCTGCGCCACTTCGGTACCAGGACTGTATCTGGCCGAACCTTCT
>SKJK01000016.1 GCA_007121995.1 Desulfobulbaceae bacterium | reverse complement strand
TGACATCAATGAACGTACCGATGACCACGCCCTTGTCGAAATCGATATCCGCCTGGGCCGGATTGGCCCCGTTTTTGATAATGGTCCGTTCCTGATAGAGCCTGAGGGTCTCTAAAGGTTTTTCCTTGTTACGGCGACCGTAATTGACAGGACAGGGGGAGAGCACCTCGATAAAGGAAAAACCCTTTTTGGTGATGGCCTCGTTGATGGCTGTGGTCAGGTCCCGCGTATGGAGAATGGTCCAGCGAGCTACGTAGGTAGCGCCGGAAGCATAGGCGAGCAGAGGCAGGTTGAACGGTGCATCGGGATTACCCATCGGCGTGGTGGTGGATTTGGCCATGCTGGGGGTTGTCGCTGCGACCTGACCACCGGTCATACCGTAGGTCAGGTTGTTGACGCAGATGACCGTCATATCCATGTTACGCCGGGCAGCGTGAATGAAGTGGTTGCCACCGATAGCAAAGAGATCGCCGTCACCAGAAAAGACAATCACCTTCAGGTCCGGGTTGGCCATTTTGATACCGCTGGCAAAAGGAATGGCCCGACCATGGGTGGTATGGAAGGAATCAAGCTTGATATACCCGGCACCACGGGCCGAACAACCGATGCCCGAGACCATGGTGAAGCGGTTGTACGGAATGCCGGTAGCCTTGATGGCGCTCAGGCAGGAGGAGAAAGCTGTACCGATGCCGCAACCCGAACACCAGATGTGGGGGATACGATCAGTGCGAATCAGGTCGTCAAGCGGATGTTCCGATTCTTTGGTCGTTTTTTTTGGATTGGTGGTCATGATATCAGAATTTCTCCTGGATGCGGGCAATAACCTTGTCCGGGTGGATGATTTTTCCGCCGGCATCACCGACGAGATACGCGGCGGCCTGGCCACCGGCGCAGCGCTCAACTTCGTAGTGTACCTGGCCGAGGTTGATCTCCACGGTGATGAATCCCTTGACTCGGGATGCGATTGATCGAATCATGGCTTCGGGAAAAGGCCAGACAGTAATCAAACGCAGCAGGCCGGCCTTGTAGCCCATTTCCCGGGCACGATCGACTGCAGACAGTCCGGTGCGGACCGAAATGCCATAGCTGACAATGACGATCTCGGCATCTTCCATCCGATAGTTTTCGGTTTCGATGATGTCCTCGAGATTATTGCGAATCTTACCCTTGAGTCGTGCCATCATGTCGTGTTGTGCTTCGACGTTCATGGCGGGATAACCGCGCTCATCGTGGGTGAGGCCGGTAACGTGAATATTGTAACCGTCACCGATGGACGGCATGGGGGCTACCCCATTGGGACCGGCTTGATAGAGCTTGAACCGATCCTTACGACCGGTTGGTTTAAGGCGTTCTATCAAGTGGATCGTGTCAGGTTCGGGGATTACGACCTTTTCGCTCATATGGCCGACGATTTCATCGGCCATGATCAACACCGGTACCCGGTATTTTTCGCTCAGGTTAAAGGCGCGGATGGTCTGGTAAAAACAGTCCTGGGGGGAAGAGGGGGCCAGAGCGATGAGTTCGTAATCACCATGGGAGCCCCAGCGGGCCTGCATCATATCCCCTTGACCGGTCATGGTGGGCAGACCGGTCGAAGGTCCAGTCCGCTGCACATTGATGATGACGCAGGGCGTTTCCGTGATGACCGCAAGGCCGAGGTTTTCCATCATCAAGCTGAATCCGGGACCCGAAGTGGACGTCATGGTCTTAACCCCGGTCCAGGCTGCGCCGATGATCGAAGCCATGGCGGCGATTTCATCCTCCATCTGAATGAAGGCGCCGCCGACGTCGGGCAGTCTTTCGGCCATGTGCTCGGCAACTTCTGTGGCCGGTGTGATGGGATAGGCGCCGAAAAAGCGACAGCCGGCTGCAATCGCTCCCTCGGCGCAGGCAACGTCGCCGTTGATGTAATGTTCACCGGTGAGGACAGCTGGTCTCATGGGGTATCTTTCGCCTCTGTAATAAAATTAGGACTATACGGTCGCCGGCGGTATCTCCACCGAATAGATGGCGAACTCGGGACAGATGATTTCGCAATAATGACAATTGACACATTCGTCAGGCTTGACGACCACCGGCGGGTGATAGCCTTTGCTATTGTATGCGTCGGAAAACTGGAGGATATCCTTGGGACAGAATTCGATACAATAGCCGCAACCCTTGCAGCTGTCATCGATTATATGGACCAGGCCTTTGGTGACCTGTATGTCCTGTGCGTCAAGCGGAACTCGCCAGAATACCATGTTGCCTGCCTGTAAATTGGTAAAGGTTGCCCTGGAACTGGAAAACGGTGAAGAGCACCGGATCCTGCAAGTATTTCCTGCTCCCTGGTAAACAGGTCGGAAAATTTCAAGCCTCAGTCGTATGAAACGAGCAATTAAACAAGGAAATTAAGCAGATGTCAAGAAAGAAGCTTGGGTGGGTAGGGAGAAACAGAGACACTGTTGGTTAAATGTTACCGGTGTCTCTGTTTTTCAGTGAACTTGTTGGTGAGTGGGGATGAAGATGATGACCTTTTCGCCTCTGTTGTATTCTGTTTCACTGTTAAAGGAGAACAATGAGTGATGGTGCCTTGGTTGGCCGGTGGATCAGCCATTGGCAAGTGCAGGCGAGACGTACATGAGGTCTGATCGGATTTGGGGTGTCGGCAACTGGGACACATGGTGCCCCCGGTATCGTGACACATGCCGGTGAGACCGTGGCGGCTTTGGTGCAAACGGCGACGGCAAAAAATCAGCAACCAGGTGAAGCCAAGAAAGACGCCAAGAGTGAGGAGAAAAAGAAGGAGCAGTTGCATTACGTTTCGTTCAGCCGCCGAAATCGTCGAAATGAATATTGGCCTCTTCCACGCCAAGATCGTCGAGCATGGTCAGCATCGCCTGGGTCATGACCGGCGGACCGCACAAATAGTAATCGATGTCCTCTGGAGATGGATGGTCCTTGAGATAGTTGTCAAAGAGCACCTGATGAATAAAGCCGGTCAGCCCCTGCCAGTTGTCCTCGGGTTGGGGTTCGGAAAGGGCCAGGTGGAAGGTGAAGTTATCGTGTTCCCGAGCCAAAGCTTCGAACTCTTCGGCATAAAAAACTTCGCGGAGACTGCGACTGCCATACCAGAAGGAGACCTTGCGACTGGTGCGGCGTGTTTTGAACAGTTCCATAATATGGCTGCGCAGAGGGGCCATACCGGCACCTCCTCCGACGTAGATCATTTCCGAGTCGCTGTCTTCGATGAAGAAGTCACCGAAGGGGCCGGCAATGGTGACCTCGTCACCCTCTTTGAGATTGAAAATATAGGAGGAGGCCTGGCCGGGAGGGGTGCTCAGCGGCCCCCGCGGGGGGGGGCTGGCAATGCGGACGTTGAGCTTGATGAGGCCTTGCTCAGCGGGATAATTAGCCATGGAGTAAGCCCGGCTCACCGGCTGGTGGACTCGGGACTGGTACTGGAACATCTTGAATTTCGTCCAGTCGCCCAGGAATTTTTCATCGATATCAAAGCTCTTGTACTCAAGGGCATGGGGTGGTACTTCGATCTGAATAAACCCGCCTGGTTGAAAGTTGACCTCCTCACCAGGGGGCAATTCGAGGACCAGTTCCTTGATAAAGGTAGCTACATTGCGGTTGGAGCGAACCCGGCAGACCCACTTGCGGGTTTCAAGCATTTCCGGGGGGATACGTATTTTGAGATCGCGCTTCACTGGAACCTGGCAGGAAAGACGCATGCCGCGCCGCGCCTCGGCGGGTTTAATCGATGAAAGTTCAGTT
>SKJK01000351.1 GCA_007121995.1 Desulfobulbaceae bacterium | reverse complement strand
GATGTCCTGCCGGTCTTCCGGCATGTAGCCGAGTTCGGTTAGAAGAGCTGCCGTACGCACGGTGTCGCCATCGGCCACCAGAAGGTCGATATCCCGCATGGGGCGCAATCCGGGTTCACTGTACACCAGATTACTGAGAGCTATACCTTTGGCGAGGATAAGGTTTATTCCCTCTTCGTTCAGAGTGCTGGCAATTTCCGCTGTGGCGGCGTTCCTGACTGCATTGGCATGCCTGCTGCGCAGCGTGAGACTTTGCAACTGTCGTCGCGTGTTGCGGGGAATGTTGATGGCAAGCTGTTTCAGGTGCTTGTACAGCAGGGGAGCCAGGCCATGATGTTCGGCCGTGAAGACAAGAGTCTCCCAGGAGGTATGCCGGCTGGGAAAATATCGCAACTCCCGCTGAAGCAAAGCATACATCGATTCGTTGCCGCGGTCCCGTGCGCACAGGCCGAGAATGGTCCTGATCATAGCCCGGGCTGCACGCAGATTGGGGGGAAAAGATCGTTCAGTACTGTTTCAAGACCGTCAAATGAACTGAAAACGAGACGATAGGCAGAGGTGGAACGGGCCAAACGGGTTAGCAGGCTGAAGCCGTGATCGGCAAGATTGCGTCCATTGACATCGCAGGAAATAAGCAGCGGTAACACCCGGGCCGGAGAGAGAGGTTCCAGCGCACAGGGTACTCCTGGCCGGAAAAAAGGAAAAAGGAGCTGGGTGGGAACGAGGTGAAGCGGAGGAGCGATGGCATTGATCCTGCGGAGAGGCACCATCAACCCCTGCTGGTCTTCCAGCGAGTCGGCCAGGGCACCCTTGGGGAGAAAAGTTTTGACGACATCTCTGGAACCCGGCTTAAGGCATAAAGGCCTGGTAAAAGGCGTCAGTACAAGGCCGCCACCTTCCTCGGATACAAGGACGAGTTCGTCGGTGAGGCAGGTGATGTCCTCCTTGGCGGCCAGCCAGGCGGTGAGGGTGCTTTTCCCGGCACCGCTTGCACCGGGAAGCAACATGACCTTGCCGTCGAGGACAAGGGCACCGGCATGAAGGGCGACACCGCTGCAATTAGTGTTGAGCAGCTGATAGATGACCAGATCGTAGAGGGCCGCTGCAAAACCGACGCCCAACGAGCCCGTGTAATAGTTCACATCTGCCGAGGCAAGGCGGAACAATCCCTTATGGTCATGTTCAAGGATATCTACGACCCGCTCACGGCTCCCGCCAAAACCGATGAGATCACCGAAAAGGAAGTGGAGAAAGCGGTCGGCATCGTCGTGGTCGTGGCGGAGAAGAACATTCATTCCTGCAAAGGCAACAGTCAGCTCCCGCATACAATCCCGTTGGTCCCGTCCGGATTCAGGTTATCTCGACAAGGCCGTGGGCAAGCAGCTGGTCGATGACAGCGGGCACACTGTCGCGGATCTGCTCACTGTTTTCAGGGTAGATCTCTGCCAGTAGCTCGACGATTTCGCCGGTGGTCAGTGAGCCATCACAGAGTTCCCAGACCAGGGCTCCCGTCGGGTTGCAATACATCGACGTGGTAAGGGTGGGGTGATAGACGACGATTTCATCGTCTATCCTCTCAATCATAAAATCGGGCTTCCGTCTGATGGTTTGGTTCACGTGCCCCCCTGAACCGTACAGGTTATCTCATGCCGGTGATGTAAACGTCAGGCCAACAGTCATTAGCGGTATGATGGGTCAGGCGGACAACATTTCTGCTCGGCGTCCCAATCCTCCACAAAAAAATCTCGTAATCGGCGGTATCATGTTCATGACCGCCGGTGCTGGCACCATAGACCAGAACCGAATCGGTGTTGTCCACCCTCGGAAAATAAATATGGTGATAGTCACCGGGGGGGTCGAACCATACGCTTCTGTCCATAGTGGTCGGATCTACCCGGATAATCGCGTTTTTTCTTTTTCCGCCGCGGTCGATCTTGTACAGATAATCTCCTGCCGGGGACCAGTTCAACTGGCAGCCACGACCGACGCGCTCGACCCGTTTGTCCGGAAAAATCAGGGCGGTCGCCCGTTGCCCACCCCGCAGGGTAACCGCCACCACCTCTCCCTTCGGATCAAGAACCGGGGTCTGCAATTGCACCGAGGCGGGCAATGGCAGGTCTTGCCCTGTCTGCATTACCACAGTCTCTTTACCGGATGCAACCTCTACTTGTACCAGTTGATTGCCATTGCGCTGAAAATAGACCTTTCGTCCGTCTCCTGACCAAGTGGGTACATTACCGTTTCTGGCCAGCACCCTGGTTGTATTTTTCCTCAGATCCAAAAGCATCACATCCCAGGGGTGATAATTCCGCTGGGACACCCATGGCTCCTGAGAACGGGCAAAAACAATCCGGCCGCCGTCAGGAGAAATTCGTGGGTAATAATCGGTATGCGAATCGGTGGTCAGCTGCCTCAGCTGTCCTTCCGGAAGGGAATACATCCAGATATCATGACTTCCGCTCCGGTTGGAACTCCACACCACATAGCCATTCAACCCGGCAAGAGAATCGGCAGCCTGCCCCCCTGCTTCCCCGGCGGGAAGAATGGCATGACCGCTGTCCGGTGGTCGCAGTGCGCCAAGATTTTTCAGGCTGCGAACCTCCCAGACCAAGAAGGCGACACCAACACAGAAAACAAGGACAGCGACCAGACCGTACCAGGAAAAACGGAGCCGTGCTCCCACCCTGACGGCAGCGGCTGGCTGCCAGGTCAAGATGACAAAGAGGATGAAGGCCAGGCCGCCCCAGGCATAATCAACGACCTGACTGAGGATATGAATGCTGAACATGATAATCAGCGACGCAGAACGTTCCGCTCCCAGGGCGATCATGGCCAGCATGCCGGCTGCTTCGTAGGTACCGAATCCCATGAATGCCGGCACCGGCATACTGGCTCCGGCCTCGGCACTGATCAGGGCAACAAGGGCGGAAACGAGATGGCGATCGATCAAGGGAAAATTCGGGACAACCACGGCCAGAAACAATGCATAGAAGCCAAGATACTTGGTCACTCGAATTGCGAAGGAGAGCAGAGCGAGACGAGCAGTGATACCGGCGTCACGGGCGGCGCGCAGGGCCTGGACAATTTTGCCCAGCAGTGAACGGCACCAGTCGAACAGCCGACCCAGCCGCCCCCAGCGTTCCGTATGCACACGGCCGAGCAGCCGCACCAGGGTTGCCAAGCCGGGGAAAAGAAAGAGCAGCAGGAGCACAAACACAAATGTGAGAAGAAACAGCGTACCCACAATCCATAACTGGACCCCGAGGAAAACCGCCTGATAGGCGATGATCCCGACAATGATGAGCACCAGGGCAAACAGATCGAAGACAAAACTGATCGCCAGGGAAGAGAGGCAGGCTGGTAAAGCGACTTTATAGCCGCGATTGAGCATCGCCACATAGCTCAGCTCACCCAGGCGGGCAGGCAGCATATCAACGAACATGTTCCGACAAGCGGACACCAGCAGCAGGTGAAAAAAACCTGGGACATCTGTTTCGGAGGCCTGCAGGATCAAACGATACCGCAGAGATTGCAGGATGGTACGCAGGATGATGGCAACGGTATAGGCAAGGATCAAAAGCGGGGACAGATGTATCGCAACCTGCACCAACCGCGGCCACAGTCCCCCCTCGACTGAACTGAGACTGAACTGGACCAGAAGCGCCATCAAGGTTACTGAAATGCCGACCGTCATGAGAATATGCGACGAATAACGCCAGATGGTTTGTCGTTCCATAAAAACTCCAACAAGTTGGCCGCCGGCTG
>SKJK01000071.1 GCA_007121995.1 Desulfobulbaceae bacterium | reverse complement strand
GGAGGTTGCCCGACCAAAGGCCGGGGTTGGGCAGAGAAATCGGATGCCTGGATGAATGGTGATATGTACGATGAGTACAAGGGGTCGGGAAGGGGAAAAAGATTCAAAGTGGTTATGCGGTCTTGCCCAATGATACCAAGCAACTGATCCAAGGTCGTCCTGCTAACGGGTTCGATTGACAATCTCCTTAGCGGAGATCAGGGCAGTGGCGGCTGCGGAAACAATATTGCCGGCGACACCGGGACCGTCGCCGGCGACAAAGAGGCCACTGATAGCAGTTTCCAGGTGGGAATCAGTGGTGACCTGGGTGGCAAAAAATTTAATTTCCGGGGCATACAGCAGGGTCTCGTCATTGGCGACTCCAGGGATGATCTGGTTGAGTTTTTCCAGTCCGTCAACCAGATTGGTGAGAATGCGTTCCGGCAAGGCCATAGCGATATCACCGCAGATCACATCTGTCATTGTTGGTTCGATGTAACTGTTGCGGATTCGGTTCCAGGTCGAACGGCGACCTCGCCTGAGATCGCCATAACGCTGCAGAATAGGGCGGCCGCCGCCGATGAGGGTGGCCAGTTTGCCGATGGACTCCCCATAGGCCTGATTGTCTTCTACCGGGTCGGTCAGCACCACTTTGGACAAAAAGGCGAAGTTGGTATTGGCGGATTTTCTGTCCATGAGCGCATGGCCGTTGACACAGACAAAATGCTGATAATTTTCCAGCGCAACATAGCCGCCGAAGTTGGTGCAGAAGGTGCGGGTCTGGTCGTCGTATCTGGATGTGCGGATGAAAAAGGTGGGATCATAGATGACTGAACAGATATCCTCCATGACCTCGTTGTGCACCTCAACCCTGACGCCAACTTCAATTCCGCGCTGGGAAACCTCGATACCGTTGCGGGCGGCGATACTTGCCACCCATTCCGCCCCGACCCGCCCGGGTGCCAGAATGATATGCGCGGCGGCATATGCACCTCGGTCGGTGAGCACCCCGGTCACTGTGTCGTTTTGCACCATGATATCCCGGACTACTTCTGAATGGTGCACGGTCACGCCCTGATTGACAATGTGGTGGGCCATGGCGTCTATGTGGCGGGGGAGGTTGTCACTCCCCAGGTGTTTTTGTTTGATGAGCAGGAGATCTATGCCGTTTTTTCGTGCCTCTTTACGGATGGAGCCGGCGGTATCCATATCTCTGGGGTAGACTTCGCCGTCCATGCCAAAACGATTGAAAATAGCCTCAGTTTCATCAATGAGTGTATTGGCCTCGCTGACACCGAGAAACTGGGTCAGATCTGTTTTGCCGAGTTTGGAAATGAAGTTGAGTTTGCCGTCGGAAAAGAGGCCGGCGCCGCCAATACCACAGAGGATGTTGCAGGGCCGGCAGTGGATACAGCCCTTTTCCCCCATGGGGCAGGCACGCTTGAAAGGTGTTTTACCCTGTTCGATCAGCAGAATCCGCAACGGGGAATGTTCGCTGAGGTAATGGGCGGCAAACAGTCCAGCCGGTCCGCCACCGACAATGATCACATCATAGCTGTCAATCGTTGTGTTTGTCACCGTAGAACGTCCATGGGTGAAGAGGTAAAAACGGTCAAGTGCTTGTCGAGTATTGGTTTTTTCCGGTCCCCAAACAGCCTGTTTTGCTTCTTGGCTGTGTGAGTATATGCCTGCGGATCGAAGTTTCTGCGGGCCTCGATAAAGCACAAAATACTTGTTTCTGCTTAGACACTGGTTACCATGACCATGGTGGACGGTAAACAAGAAAGCTGTCTACTTGTATTTTATGCCTCTTCGATTCGAAACCGTGTGTTCTCTTTGGAAACAGAAAGTGTACAGGATACCGTATGGAAAAGTGACGAGTGCATGGAAAAGAGTTTTTCTTATGGCTTTGGTTGACATTACCCATATTTTGGTCAACCGATTTCACGATTTGGTGTATCGTGTAGTTGCATTGTGCTGGAAGGAAGGTTGTTCATCAGTACGCTTGGACCGGCTTCAGCAAGGTTCGGGCCGTTGAATTCGGTTTGGCCGAATCACTGTTGGCTCGCTCTGTTTGGGCAAAGACCTTCCCAAAACGGTTGATCTGACATTTTTTTAACAGGATAGCTTCCTCGTTGTATCTGGCGGACAGCACAACTGATAACCTTTTTTGCGAGGTCATACTTATGAAAAAATATCACTATCCCCAACTCGGTCTGGTCAATACCCGGGCTATGTTGCAACAGGCCATGGAAGGAGGTTTTGCCGTTCCTGCCTACAATTTTAACAATATGGAACAATTGCAGGCCATTGTTCTTGGCTGCGCCCGCTCTGCTTCACCGGTCATTCTCCAGGTATCGGGCAGTGCTCGCAATTATATCGGTCCTTCTTTTCTGCCCCATATGGCACAAGCAGCGGTGGACCTGGCCAGGGAAAGTGGCACAGCCATCCCTATCGCCCTGCATCTTGACCACGGCTCCAGCTTTGCACTGGCCAAGGAATGTATTGATTCCGGTTTTTCTTCAGTCATGATTGATGCATCCCATCATTCTTTTGCCGACAATGTGACCCTGACCCGGCAGGTGGTGGCGTATGCCCATGACCACGACGTCACCGTTGAGGCTGAGCTCGGTATTCTGGCCGGTATCGAGGACGAGGTCATTGCCGAGCATTCAACCTACACCCGACCGGAAGAGGTCGAGCGGTTTCTCGAACAGACCGGAGTCGACAGCCTGGCGATTTCCATCGGCACCTCGCATGGAGCCTTTAAATTTAAACTGCAACCCGGCGAAGAACCCCCGCCGCTGCGCTTTGATATTCTTGAGGCGATTGAGAAAAGAGTTCCTGGTTTCCCCATTGTCCTTCACGGGGCATCTTCCGTTACTCGGGAGCATGTGGAGATGATCAACCGTTTTGGGGGACGGATGGACAATACCGCCGGTATCCCAGAGGAACAATTACGCCGGGCCGCGGCCTCGGCGGTCTGTAAAGTCAACATCGACAGTGACGGACGTCTGGCCATGACCGCCATTATCCGCAAGATTTTTGCCGAGCAGCCAGCAGAATTTGATCCGAGAAAATACCTGGGACCAGCCCGGGAGGAATTGATAGAAATGGTTATCCACAAAAACACAACGGTGCTTGGTAGTGCAGGCAGAGTGGAATAAAGTGATCACCGGAAACGAATGGAGATCAAAACAGAAAAATGCAGCCGCAGGGGCGGATGTAATGACGCAGAGAAGGACGGGTGTCGATGTTAGATGATGGCAATCTGGTATGGATCGATCTGGAGATGACCGGGCTCAACCCCTTCACCGACAGAATTCTCGAGGTGGCTACGGTTATCACTAACTCTGACCTGGAAATTCTGGCAGATGGCCCGGTTATCGCCATCCATCAGCCGGAGGAGATCCTCACGCGCATGGACACATGGAACAGTGAACATCACCGGCATTCGGGTTTGCTCGATCGGGTGCGCGAGAGCATCTATTCCTGCCCTCGTGCGGAAATAGAAACCCTGGCCTTTGTCCGCCAATGGGTACCGGATCGGGTCTCACCGATGTGTGGTAATTCGATTTGGCACGACCGCCGTTTTCTTGCCCGCTATATGCCGGAACTGGAAAGCTATTTTCATTACCGCAATATCGATGTCAGTACGCTCAAGGAACTGGCGTTACGATGGGCGCCGGAACTGGCCCATTTCACCAAGGAGAGTCGCCATCTGGCGTTGGATGACATTCGCGAGTCCATTGCTGAACTTAAACATTACAGTACCTGCTTTATTATCAAG
>SKJK01000196.1 GCA_007121995.1 Desulfobulbaceae bacterium | reverse complement strand
GCAAGCAGCGACGAGCCGACAAGAACAACAGCGCCCAGCACAAGCGTGGATAATCCCACGGGCAGGACGCCGCTCTGGGCAGCCACCTGCCACTTCCAGGTGCGGGCGTCGATATCAACCCCCAGAACGGCGAGGAGATCATTGCTCCTCGGATCCTGTATCGGGATCAGCGAGGTGATCCAGGTCCCCCACCGGTCGGGCACCGGTCCCACGGTCATGGCGGTTTTGGTATCGAAAGCACGCAGATTCTCTGGCGAAATTTCCTCGTAGACCTCGCCGGGAGGTGATTCGTCTTCAGATCCAGCGGGCTCGCTGTCTACCAGAAAAAAAACCGTCCCATCCAGCGTACGCCCCATGAGATAGACAAACCGGAATTGCGGATTGGCTGCGCGGATCGAGACAAACTGCTCTTTGAGCCGCAGGTAGGCAGGGGATTTCAGATCAGCCTCTGTGCCGGTCAGCGCTCTGATGCGCTCGAGGTTAACGGACTCAGCCACCAGTCTCGCCTGTCCGAGCAATTCCTTGCGCATGGCACGATCGGCCTGGCTGATCAACCACCAGGAAAAAAGCACCCCGGCCACGATGAGGGCTGTCAGCAGACCCAGCAACAAGTGCCGACTCAAGACAAGGTCTTTCATGGCCTGCATGAGCTTCATCAGCCCCCCTTCTTGCTGAACCTCTGGACTTTCAATAGCACCCATCCAACGCGCCTCGATTCAGAAGACATTATCTCGTTTATGGAAGGACACTCAATTATTGCGAACATTATCAGAAGTTGCTAATCTCCTTGTTAATCCGATCCGGATCAGGGGTATTGTACCGGATGATATTTTGCAGATAAAATAAACTATCCGGGGTAATACTGGTAAATCTGATACTCAGGGTCCCCTGCTCGCACCGAACAATCTCACCAAAAACCTCCCCACCTACATCAGGATCACCAGGTTCAAGCGGTAGCCAGAATCTACAACTGGTTCCTGATTCAAAAACCTCGTTCATTGCCAGCAGGCAACCACCCACGCTGAGGTTGTCCACTTGAACAAAAGAGAAAACCTGGTTATTGACGGTCAATTCGGCTGCTACTTTGAACCGTATACGAGTGAATCGTCTTTTCTCTGTCGATACCGTCTGTTCTCCTCCCAATATTTGCTGAATGGTTTACCTTTCGCCCAGGCGATCATTCTTTTCTGTCGATGAAGGTTAAGGTGATGCTGGTGCCATTATCCTGGTCAACGAGGTACTGGCCGCCGAGTTGATGCTGACCAAGCATGCGAACAAGAGTTATACCCAGGGTCTGGGTTCTTGCCCAATCAAACCCAGGGGGCCAGCCGATACCGTTGTCGGCCACGGTCAGGGTGTAGGTATCCTTGTCCCGGTGCAGACGCACCAGAATCCGGCATTCTGTGTTGCCGGGACGGGGGGTGCCATCCGGAAAGGCGTATTTGAGGGCATTGGTCACCAGTTCGTTGACAATCATGCCGCAGGGCGAGGCCAGGTCCAGGGGGATGGTGATCCCGGGGGCATCGACCCGGCAGATGATACCGGGAGAACCAAAGGCGATGCGCAGGTGGGAAACCAGGGCCTGGGAATAGTCATGAAAATCAATACTTGCCAGTAAATCGGCCCGGTACAGTTTTTCATGGATCAAACTCATGGCACGGATGCGGTTGCTCAACTCGATGAGGATATCCTGACCGTGGGCATCTTTGAGTTTCCGTCGTTGCAAATCCATGAGGCTGATGATGGCAGCCAGGTTGTTTTTCACCCGATGGTGGACTTCACGAAGCAGGACCTCTTTTTCATTGAGAGCGGCTGAAAGTTGTTGTTCGTAACGTTTCCGCTCGGTGATGTCATGGATAACACCTGAAACTTTAACGGGATTTCTTGCCCCGTCTTTTTCTATTTCTGCAATCGAAACAATAGTTTTTAATTTGCCGGTGTTTTTGGTGATGATATTATATTCCAAATTGTACGGTTTCCCATTTTCAATCAAATCCACCAGCGCCTGATGGACCTTTTCCCGCTCAATAATGCAGTTTTCCACCTCCTCGCTACTGAAACTGTCTTTGTCGGGGTCAAACCCGAATATTTTTCTGGCTTCATCGGAACCCCAGTATTCTGTGGTTTTCAGGTTATATTCCCAATTACCCACCTTTGCCAGAGCCTGAGCTTTTCTGTAGCGTGATTCACTGAGGCTGAGGTACTCTCTCTGGCGTTTGCTTTCAGTAATATCAACATGGGTCCCTATTACTCTGACAGGTGTCCCGCTGGCATCTTTATAGATATTTGACCTGGACAGGATGTGAATCCAATGTCCATCTTTATGCTGCATCTCAAATTCTAACTCAAACCGTTCGCGCTTCCCTTCCACTACCTCCTGCAACATCTGCCAGGATTTTTTCACATCTTCGGGCCTGGTGCGATTTTCCCAGACCGAAAAATCATCAGGCAGTTCATGCGGTTCGTAGCCAAGCATGCGTTTCCATCCAGGAGAATAATATATCTCCCTGGTTTCTAAATCCCATTCATAGACACCATCTCTGCTGGCATCCATGGCTAATTTAAACCGGTCTTCACTTGCCTGCAGCGCCTCTTCCGCCTGCTTTTTATCAGTGATATCCGCGATGGCTGCAATGTGTACCGCTCTGTTGGCAAGATAGAAATGTTCGGAGGTGACTTCTACTGATAGTAATCGTCCATCTTTTTTCTGATAGACTCGTTCTCGTTTTGCTACATTTTCCCGACACGCCTGCTGGGTCACTTCAGGGGTCGTGGACAGATCGGTCATTTTCATGGATAACAGTTCTTGGGGGGAATAACCAAATAATTGGGAGGCTTTATTGTTACACTCCAAAATTTGGGTGGTGTCATTGTCCACCAAAAACATGGCATTCACACCCATATTAAAAATCAGGCGGTATTTTTCCTCCCTCTCCCGCAGGGACTCCTCGGCCTTTTTCCGCTCGGTAATATCCGTGGTTAATCCTTGGTAAACAACGATTTGTCCATCCTCACCCCGTATCGCGTGGACATTGCTCGACACCCACAATTCAGTCCCGTCCCGGCGGCGAAACCGGCACTCGTGGTTGAACACCTCGCCCTGCTCTTCCATCAGACGCATAAATTCCTCCCTTTCAGCGGGATCGGCATACACCTGGGTCGCAATATCCGTGACGGTTTCGATCAGCTCCTCCGGATTCTGGTAGCCAAGCATACGAGCCTGGGCCGGATTAGCGGAGATGTAGCGACCCTCAGGCGTGGAGGTGAAGACGCCTATAGGGGCCTTTATGAAGATATTCTCAAAATCAAGACCAGGTATTGGGCTGCTGTCGGTACGGGAGGTCGTTGATTCGGGCATAGAGGGTTCCTTGAGGTTGCAATTTCCTTATTGTTTCGTTTTCCTGCGGCAAACACACACCTTGACTGGTGCGGTACGACCATATTCACGTCCGTGCATCTGGGTCACGTACACGTCCAGAGTGTTGTCCGTTCCCGTCTATCGTTTCAGTTTCGGATACGGATCGACATGGAATCAGTGTCTTCATGGTGGGTCTTTTTCCATGGCTTGTAGTAATGCTGCAAAGGATGCTGCCAATTCATCCATACGCGCTTTTATGCGCTCCAGGTCGCCCGCCCTGCCCGCCTGCTCCAGTTCGAAGGCCAAAGCCCGCAGTGCCTCGGCACCCACATTCCCCGCCGCTCCCATGATGGTGTGGGCCTGACGTTCGGCCCCGGCGGCGTCTCCGGCTTCCAGGTAGCCATTGAGGGCCTT
>SKJK01000321.1 GCA_007121995.1 Desulfobulbaceae bacterium | reverse complement strand
AGTAAGGTATGGGGCAACGATTGATGAATCCGCGGTTTGATATCGCCACAGGAGAGATCGGCAGGATTGCGCGAACCTATCTGCTGCAGCGATGGTTGCCGCTGGGCAATCTCGGTGGCATGACTCGATTGCGTCAACTTTTCATTCTTATAATCATGCACCGCTGGGGCGGGCCGCTTTTCCGAATGCTCGTTCCCCACGAACATCGCCTGAACCGTTTGTATCAGCGGTTGCGTTGCAAAAAGGAATAAATACAGCAGCAACAGAGTTGTTTATTCCGTGGCATCGTCGGGAATCAGGCAGGAGTGGTTCCCCCCGCGGTATTTTTCTATCTTCATTGCGTACACCTTACACCGTTATGAATAAAAAACTGGTCCTTGTTGCCCTGCTTTTTTCTTTTGTTGTTTCGTGCCTCTACCTTCTTTTGATCGAGAACAAGGCGATGGTCAATCTCCATCTCGAGACGGAAGGCAGAACCATTTTTAAGATATACTGGAAAAAGGAAGGCGGCAACTGGACAGAACGAAGAGTGGCCAGTATCGTTATTGATCCCCGCCAGGAACACTATTCCTTCAGACTGACTAATATCGGCAAAATTGCTGCCTTGCGGGTGGATACCTCGGAAAGACCGGCGACGGTCACCATCAAGTCGCTTACTATCCAGCAGAATGGTTTTGAACCTATTGTCCTGGACTCGCCGGAGGCCCTTTCCCGTCTGGAAATCATTGAGGGTATTGAGAGTGCGGAGGTTTCGGAAAGGGGGTTGACCGTGGTACCCGCCACCATCGATCCGCAGCTTCTCTTCACGCTGCCTTCGTTGAGCAAAACACCGGTCCTGCTCGGCCAGGCCCTGCGCATCGGATGTATCGTCCTGGTCGTTTTTCTCCTTTGCTGGACCCTCCACGGGGTGGTTCGTGAGTATCATTTTATTTCCTACTGCTCACTGGTCGTTTTTGTTCTCATTCTTGTCATGGCCAGTTTAAGCCAGTACAACCAGCATCCCGATGAACCTTTTCATGTGCATGCCGGGGTATATTTTCAGGACCATATTTTCCCTCCCCAGATCGGAGATCCGTCTATCCTGCACAGCTACAGCGGCTATGGCGTATCCCGGCTGCATTCCGGCGAAATTGCCTATTTTTTTGCCGGCAAGTTTGCCAAAATGCTGCAGCCCTTTGAACTCCCCAGTTACCTGGCGTTGCGCTATTTTAATGTTGCCCTCTTCTTCACCCTCTTTGTGATGACGTTGAACAGCTATCATTTCCGTTTGCTGATGGTGCCGGTCCTGCTGTCTCCGCAGATCTGGTATATTTTCAGTTATGTCAATTCGGAAGCCTTTGCCCTGTTCATAATTCTGGTGGTTGCATATCAGTTGGTCCGCCCGGATTCCCACTTCAACAGACTTGTTGCCGCTGATACATTCAACAGACCTTCCGCGCTCTCTCTGGCAGGACTTGGTATGCTGTTTGGATTGCTGCTGCTGCTGAAGATCAATTTTTATTTTTACCTCCTTTTTGTCGGTTTTTATATCCTCTGGCGTTTCGGATGTGGGACCCTGCCCTGCAATCGTTTCAGTTTTACCCGGTTGGCAGCCATCGCGCTGATAGGCCTGGCTCTGTTCGGCACGGTACGAGGGATTGACAGCTCTATCAACGATTTCAGGAAATCAGAGAAATTGCTGGAGGTGCGCGAGCAACTCGCCAATGAAATCTATAATCCGAGCACTCCGCTGGAGAAAAAACACATCTATCTGCACATGCGAGATCGAGGTGTTACGCTGGAACGATTTTTGCGAATTGAGCGATGGGGTGAGAAAACGTTCCGCACCGCCTTTGGTGTTTACGGCTACACGTCGATATCAGCCTCTTTTAATTATTATGATTATGTGCGGTACACGGGAATGTTGCTCCTGGTATCGGTACTGGCCGTGGTTATGGTCAGGGGAGGGTGGCCGGGGATTTCCCTGCTGGCGGTGACCCTGGCCAGTGCAACGGCTTTGATTGCCGTTTCCATTTATCATGCCTGGACTATGGATTTTCAAGCGCAGGGGCGATATTTGCTGCCTATTGTCGGTATGGGTGCTGTTTTTTATGCCCATATGCACCGGTACCTGGCCCGGCCATATTTTCTGCTCCTGTGGTGCGGGATGTTTTCTCTTGCTCTGTATAATTTTCTTTTCGTCGGCTTGCGGGGGGTCGAAAAGTTGAATTTTATAATTGTATAGGCTTGATTTTACTGTATAAATTTTTAAAAAGAAAAATGAGAGCAGCCAATGCTCTCTTTTTTCTTTTTTTTTTACAACACGATGGTATAAAATTTTATATTTATGCCGATATAGGTACATTATAGAAATTTTTGAAAAACCACTGATATCTAAACGACAAGGAGTATCTATGCTTTCGCTGCTTTGTAAAATGCTTGCATCGATGAGCCTGTTCTGTCTGCTCTGGGCAGGTTCAGGCTGGACAGGAGAAGCTGATATAACGGAAACGGTTTGGTCAGTATCCCGCGATTTGGTCTGGTCAGCCTCTGATGGCGTGCGAAGGGAAGTATTTTTCAGTTCGCTCATCAACGAAAACTGGACCGAACCGTTCCAGATCACCTATGACAACGCCGACAACCTTACCCCGTCCATTGACCGAACCTCGCAAGGTATCAGGTATGTGGTCTGGGCGGCACTTGACCAGACCGGCCATACCATCAGGTATGCCGTCTCCGAAGGCAGTGGATGGTCAGAGTCGCGGACAATTCCCGAACTGCCTTGGACAGCGACGACCCCCTTCATCTCTGTTGGCCCTGATGGCGACATCTGGGTTGTCTTTGCCGGCAATAACGGTGACAGCGATGATATTTATTACACCAGACTTGCCGGTACTACCTGGACAAAACCGGAACGGGTGCATGCCGAAAACCAAGTGCCGGATATACAACCTTATTTGGAAATTGATGACACAGGGCGAATGCTGGTGACCTGGGAAGGGTACAGGGAGGATCAATACAGGATGCTCAGATCTGTCTGGAACGGCGAAGGATGGGAAGAAGAAGTGCTGCTGGAAGACCAGGATGATACCGAGTCCATTGCAGATGAATCTGGCACCACGGAGATACCTGAATTCGTGGAGGACCGGCTGCATGCCTTTCTCCGTGTTTATGACAGGTAAGAAACGGTTTTCGGTTGGCTGTCTTTTCTCCTTGATTACTTTATAACCAGGCGAAGCAATGTTGAACGTAATTCGTTTTATTTTTTTTGGAGTCTGCTCAGTTTTTCTGTTTGCCCAGGGGGCACATGCCTATACGATCATGATCGTCGGTGACTCGATTTCGCGAGGGTACAAGGCGACGCCCTATCCCGCTTATCTTCAATCAATGCTTGAAGGTCAGGCAACGGTGGTTAACGTTGCGGTCGGCGGGCAGTTTTCGAGCATCGCACTGAGGAGATTGGAAACAAATCTTGAAAGGCATCAGCCGCAGTACGTCCTGATCATGATCGGTGCCAATGATGCCAAGGCCGGCCTTTCAGCCTATCTGGTCGCCTTTAATATTTCAAGAATGATAGAGATCACGCGGCGAACCAATGCCGTTCCCATTATCTCGACCATTACCCCCAATACCCGGGATAAGGGCGTGACCTCCCTCATTCCCAATACCTTTAATCCCGAGCTCATCAACCTGGCTGCCAATACCAATACGCGGCTGGTCGATTCCTATGCTAATGTCAATGCCGATTGGAGCGCTCTGTCCTTTGATGGCATCCATCCGAATAATTCCGGCTCAAGAGTCCTGGCTGAGGGATT
>SKJK01000096.1 GCA_007121995.1 Desulfobulbaceae bacterium | reverse complement strand
CAATGGTAGTGATATAGGGGACTTTGTGCTTGATGGCGATCTTGCGGATGTAGGAGTCGTCATGAGCGCTGATCTTGCCGGACGGGGTGTTGATGATGAGTTGGATTTCTCCGTTTTTCATCGCATCAAAGATATTGGGCCGTCCTTCATGCACTTTGAGAACCGTCTGAGCGCCAATTCCGTTCTGCTCCAGAAAGGCGGTGGTGCCGTCGGTCGCCAACAGGTTGAATCCTTCTTCCTGCAGCCGGCGGGCAGCGGCAAGCAGTTGCACGGTTCGGTCGCGTTCGGTGACCGTGATGAGAACAGAGCCGCTCAGTGGGAGGGTGCTGTTGGCTCCGTCCTGGGCCTTGTAGAAGGCAATGCCAAAGGAAGAATCCATACCCAGCACCTCACCGGTAGAACGCATCTCCGGACCCAGCACCGGATCGACCTCCGGAAACATGTTGAACGGGAAAACCGCCTCCTTCACCCCGAAGTGAGGAATATCCCGGTGGACAAGATTACACTCCGCCAGCGTCTTGCCAAGCAGGATTTCAGTAGCGATGCGGGCCATGGGTATGCCACAGACTTTGGAAACCAGAGGCACTGTACGTGATGCGCGTGGGTTGGCTTCAAGGACATAGACAGTGTCGTTGCAGATTGCATACTGAATATTCATCAGTCCCACCACCCTCATTTCCCGGGCAATGGTGCGGGTATACTCACGGATGGTCGCAATATGCGCTTCCGGAATGCCCACCGGTGGTATGACGCAAGCGGAATCACCGGAATGAATACCTGCCTGCTCGATATGTTCCATCACCGCTGGGACAAAGGCATCCGTCCCATCGGCTATGGCATCCGCTTCCGCTTCGATGGCGTTTTCCAGATAACGGTCGATCAGAATCGGGCGATCAGGGGTGACATCCACGGCCACGGCCATGTAATCGCGCAGCATCAGTTCGTCATAGACGATCTCCATGCCTCGGCCGCCAAGAACATAGGAGGGACGGACCATGAGCGGATACCCGATTTCGGCGGCGATGGCGATTGCCTCCTCTTCATTGACTGCCATACCACCCGCAGCCATGGGGATCCCCAGTTTCTGCATCATCTTATTGAACAGGTCACGGTCTTCGGCCAGGTCAATGACTGCCGGTGGTGTTCCGAGAATATTGACACCAGCCTCTTCGAGCTGACGGGCGATATTGAGCGGGGTCTGGCCGCCGAATTGACAGATCACCCCCTTGGGTTGTTCCTTCTGATAAATCTGGAGTACATCTTCTACGGTGAGTGGCTCGAAGTAGAGCTTATCGGAAGTATCGTAATCGGTTGACACCGTTTCCGGGTTGCAGTTGACCATCACGGTTTCATACTGCATATCGCGCAGGGCAAAGGCGGCATGGACGCAGCAGTAGTCGAATTCAATCCCCTGGCCGATCCGGTTGGGCCCGCCGCCGAGGATCATGACCTTATTCGGATTAGTCGAAACGGCTACTGTATCCGGAGCGTTGTAGCTGGAATAATAATAGGCAGCGTTTTCGACTCCGCTGACCGGCACGGCGTGCCAGCCTTCGACCACTCCGGCCAGGGTACGTTGTTGACGAATGTCGGATTCCTGTACACCGAGAATCCTGGCCAGATAGGCATCGGCGAAGCCTTCTTTTTTAGCCAGGGTCAGCAGGTTCAGGGGCAGGTCCCTGCCTGAATAGCTGCGTATTTCTTCTTCTCGCTGCACCAGTTCGTGCATCTGTTCGAGAAACCAGCGATGTATGGACGTCTTGCGGTGTAACTCCTCCACCGTTGCTCCTTTGCGCAGGGCTTCATAAAGAACAAACTGCCGCTCACTGGTCGGAACCGCTAAGCGGGTCATCAACTCTTTGAGCGACAAGAGATGCAGATTTTTGTAAAATCCAAGACCGCTGCAGCCCGTTTCCAGTCCGCGAATCGCTTTTTGAAAAGCCTCCTTATAGGTCTTGCCAAGGCTCATCACCTCCCCGACCGCGCGCATCTGGGTGCCGAGTTTATCCTCAACACCACGGAATTTTTCAAAGGCCCAGCGTGCCATTTTGACCACCACATACTCACCGGAAGGGGTGTAGCGATCGAGACTGCCATCACGCCAATAGCTCATTTCCTTCAAGGTCAAACCGCCGGCCAGAAACGCGGAAATCAGCGCGATGGGAAAGCCGGTTGCCTTGGAGGCCAGGGCTGAAGAACGTGAGGTGCGTGGGTTGATTTCAATGACAACCACCCGGTCACTGATTGGATCGTGTCCGAACTGGACATTGGTGCCGCCTATCACGCCAATGGACTCGACAATTGCATAGGCCGCTTGTTGCAAGCGTTGCTGGAGTTCCACCGGGACGGTCAGCATGGGCGCGCAACAGAAGGAGTCGCCGGTGTGGACCCCCATTGGGTCGATGTTTTCGATGAAACAGACCGTAATCAGTTGGTTGTCGGCATCACGGACGACCTCCAGCTCGAGTTCCTCCCAACCGATGACACATTCCTCCACCAGGATCTGACCAATTCGACTGGCTGCGATGCCCCGGGCTGCAACAATCTGCAGTTCCTCATGGTTATAGACCATGCCGCCACCGGTGCCGCCCATGGTGTAGGCTGGGCGGATCACTACCGGGTAGCCCAGGTCCGCTGCGATTTTTTCGGCATCATCGACCGAATACACGGCGGTGCTTTTCGGCATCTCGATACCGAGGCGGTCCATTTCCTTTTTAAATGCAATGCGGTCTTCTCCGCGTTCAATTGCCTCCAGGTTGACGCCAATGATCTGCACACCGTATTTATCCAAAATTCCTAACCGTGCCAGCTCAGACGACAGGTTGAGGGCTGACTGGCCTCCCAGGTTGGGCAATAGCGCGTCGGGCTGTTCACGGGCGATGATTTTCTCCAGGGTTGCCACGTTGAGGGGTTCGATATAGGTGACGTCCGCCATTTCCGGATCGGTCATAATCGTGGCCGGGTTAGAATTGACCAGAACGATGCGGTATCCCAGTTCACGTAGCGCTTTGCACGCCTGCGTCCCGGAATAATCGAATTCACAGGCCTGGCCGATTATGATCGGTCCGGAACCGATGATCAAGACCGTATGGATATCAGTGCGTTTCGGCATGATGTTTCTCCTGAAAGGATGAATCGGTTGGAAGCAAATACAGGCTGCAATTGCCGTGGTGCACGCTTGTTACCGTGGCGGACACTTTAAACCGGCTTGTATCGCAACTACGCACACGAATCCAGGCCTGAGTTTGCAAGGACGGCTAGGGCAACTAATCGAAATGAGCACCAAAGTCAAAATGATTATTCGAACTCTTTTTTGAATGTCAGGAACTCCTGCTTAAGCAGTTCTATTTCATCCTTCAGGTAGGCAACGGTGTGTTCCAATGCGGCAATGCGGGCATTTTCCGTTTCGACTGTCACCATGATCGGTTCCTGGCATGCTCGTCCCTGATCGATGTTTTCAGGTTCACCAGCAAGCAGGTGGGCAAAGCGAGGTTCTTTTTTTCCCGGCTGCAGGGGCATCCGGATGATCAGACCAGCTGACAAAAGGTTATCAAGAGCTTGGACTACCTCCTCGAGATGGTCAAAGGCATAGAGTCGTTCGCTTCGGCTGCGCAATTCTCCGGCTGTTTGGGGGCCGCGCACGAGGAGGAGACTGAGGAGTGCGGCTTCACGAATGATCAGGTTTTTTTGTTTGGTAAAGGTCTGCCAATACTTTGGAACCCGGCCAGCGTCACTTTGGTAGACCATCTGCTTGGTTTTCAGCGTGTGTAGGGCAGTGGCCACTGTTTTGTCATCCAGGGCAAGCACTGGCAAGCGATTG
>SKJK01000163.1 GCA_007121995.1 Desulfobulbaceae bacterium | reverse complement strand
TATTTGCGTATTCGGTAAATTCGAGCTAAGAAATGACCTTTACAAACTTGTAAGCAACTGTACCCGCACAGTTCCTATAATCATTCATGAACAAAATCCCACGGAGGCAGGATGGTGAAGTTCAAGAAAGGGGTTGATATTCTCTCAATGGTAGGCGGCGTCGCACATATTGACGAGGCACATAATCTGTTCGAGCAGCACCTGGAGAAGGAGCACCTCGCCCGACTGGCCCGGATCACCAACCAGGAGGCACTGTTAAAGGTAGCAAACGCCATCGCCATGTGCAAGCCGGATCGTGTTTTCATCCACACCGGCAGCGAAGAGGATCGGGAAACAGTCCGCAGAATGAGTCTTGAAAAAGGCGAGGAGGCATCGCTGGCCATACCTGGCCATACCTATCATTTTGATCTGCCCGAAGATCAGGGCCGGATGGTGAATCAGACCTTTTATATCGTCAATGAAGACGAGCAGGCCTCATCCCTGGCCAAAAAAGAACTGCGATCCGAATCCCACGCCTATATTGCCGCCAACATGGTGGGTATCATGCAGGGGAAAACCATGTTCGTCGGCTTCTACAGCCGTGGCCCGGTGGGTGCCCAAGCCTCCATCCCTGCCATCGAAATTTCCAGTTCAACCTATGTTATGCATTCCGCGGAATTGCTCTACCGCAACTGCTATGCCGATTTCGACCAGGAGGTTGCCCGGCGGGGTGAATTCTTTACCAATGTCCACTCCGAAGGCCCCAATCGCTCCGAGGACATTCCTAAGGCGCGAATTTATATGGACCGCAGCTGGCAGACCACCTTTTCGACCTTCTGCACCTATGCCGGCAACACCCTGCTGATGAAAAAAGGCAACCATCGTTTTGCCTCCGATTGTGCCATCTATAAACACAACGGCATGGAGCTTTCCGAACATATGTTCATCACCGGTATCACCGGGCCGGGTGACCGCAAAACCTTTTTTGCCGGTGCCGCACCCTCAGGATGCGGCAAAACTACCACGGCTATGGTCGGCGACGATTTCATTGGCGACGACCTGGCTCAGATGTGGATCGAAGAAGACGGTACCCTGCGGGCCGTCAACCCGGAAATTGGTATTTTCGGCATCATCGAGGATGTCAACTATGAAGGTGACCCGTACCTGATGAAGTGCCTGCGTCAGCCAGGGGCAGAGGTGATTTTTTCCAACGTGCTGATTGACGACCAGGGAAAACCGCGCTGGGTCGGTGACGGGGAAGCGCCTCCCGAGCGAGGCATCAATTTCCAGGGTGAATGGACCAGGGACATGACCGAGGTGCCCATGTCGCATCCCAACTCACGCTGCACCCTGATGGCCAAAGGGGTTCGCAATCACAACGAAGCCATCAACAATGATCCGGCTGGTATCGTCATCAAAGTGATCACCTATTCCGGTCGCGACAGCAACACCATGCCGCCGATCTGGGTAGCCAAAACCATGGATGCCGGTGTGGCCATCGGCGCCTCCATTGTGTCCAAGGCAACGGCTGCGGAAATCGGTGCCAGTGGGGTCAACCGCCAGCCCTGGGCCAACACGCCTTTTGTTCCGGGCAGTCTTGCCGACTACCTTGACGCCCAGTTCAACTTTTACAATAACAGCAAAATGCGCCACAAACCGGTCATGGCAGGACTGAACTACTTTCTCACCCATGAAGCCAGGGGAAGTAGCGGCACAGGACTCCTGGGAGAGAAAAAGGATGTGCACGTCTGGTTGGGCTGGCTGGAACTGTACACGCATGGCGAGGTCCAGGGCATCGAAACACCCATTGGACTCATTCCCAGATACGAAGACCTGCAACGATTGTTCAGAGAAAAAATCAATAAAGAATACCCCGAATCCCTTTATTCGATGCAGTTTTCTCTCTACATCGACAATATTATCGCCCGGATCGATCTGCAGGAGGCCGCGTGGCGCAAGGAACAGAGTGCCTCAGAACGACTTTTTGCGGTCTACACCGAACAAAAAAACCACCTTGTTGCCCTCAAGGCTTCTCATGGCGAGGTGGTCAGGCCGCAGGATCTGTAACATCCCTTTCCTGGTAACCGTTCACCTTTCCGATCGCCTGGCGGACAAATCCGCACAACAGATTCTTGCCAAGAACCAGGCTTCAAGCCCCATAAACAAAAAACCTGCGTTACTTTCTCGAAAGCAACGCAGGTTTTTTTACGGGTGCTGGTGATCGTTGACCTCAGTTGTTGAGCATCCCCATCACCTGCTCACGAATGGCATCCGTACCCATCCCTTGATAAGGAATCTGTTCGGACAATCCACCCGCTCCGTCTTTCCATGTCCCCATATAGCCGTACTTCGGGGCATAGCCACGCTCCAGCAACCAGGTTCCGTAACGGATTCCCAGCCCGGTTTTCACGTTCTGCGTTTCCACCACCAAAACCATGGGGCTGGAACCAAGAGTTGCCAGCATCTTTTCATCCACCACATTAAGCACAGGCTTGTTGATCAGGCCGATGTGTACTCCAGCCTCACGAAGCATCTCAACCACATGGAGGCAGCGGTACAACATTTCACCATAGGAGACAATATAACCGTCGCGTCCCTCGCGAATCACTTCATCACAGTCGGCAACAAAGGTATACTCTGCGCCAAAATATTTTTCACCCTGCTCATTGAGAATGAACGGAGTGCCGGATCGGGTTGAATAGATGAAGCGCAGTCCAGGTTCGTGAAAGATGGCGCGAAGCATCGCTTCCAGTTGAAGGGTATCAGCGGGAAAATAAAGGCGGGTCCGATCATGCTCTGCCAGGCCGTTGTCGGCAAAGAAATTATTGATTCCAAAATGACAGGTGTTGTCTGCCATGTCATCGACTCCGGAATGGGAAAAATGGGCAAGCACGTTGGCCTGATTGAGCCGGGCCATGGTTATCTCGGAAATCACCATTTCCTGAAAGGCAGCAAAGGTTCCATAGATCCCCTGTTTCCCTGATATGGAGCCGAATCCGGCAGCCACGGAAAAATTATTCCGTTCCATAATACCACCGTTGACATACACATCCGGACAGTTCTTGCGGATATGATGCAGACCACAGGAACCTTCCAGGTCTGAATCTACCACCAGAACACGATCAACGGGGTTGTCCAATTCCTTGATGAGGTCAGAGACAATGCGACCAAACGCATCTCGATTCTTGTCCGACTCTGAAGAGCTGCCTTGATACAGGACTTTTTCCGCCTTGGCCGGTGTTTTTTGAAGCAGAGCAACCGCTCCATCTCGTCCCTGGGCGGTGAGGTACTCGATGGCCATGGACACAGGGATGACATCATGGCCCTTGGGCAAACCTTCGATACCGGCCACCCCGACCGCCATTGGTCGTTTGATAACTACTGCCACCGGTCCCGGAGTCGCAAGCGCCTTGTGCATGGAGGCAAAGAGCGCATCAATATCCTCTCCGTCACAGGTATAGGTTGTCAAGCCATGGCCGGCAAGGGTACGGGGCAGATCATACCCCGGCATATAGACACTGGGATGACCGGCAATGGTGACGTTGTTGTCGTCTACCAGCAGTTTGACCGGTAGACCGCGGCTTACGGCATAGCGGGCAGCTTCGGCATCGTTCCCTTCCTGCTGCGCCCCATCACTCCCAAACAGAAAGACGGCTTGACCGGGATGCGCTTCGGCAACACCGTTGACATGACTCCAGAGATGGCCAAGGCGACCGGAACTGAAAAAAATCCCATTCTCTTCCTGGCGCTCCGGGTGACCGTAGAGTCCCTTGCCGAACTCTCGATAATGGAGCAGCGAGTCGGCCGGTTGAAAACCATTGAGCACGGCCATCAGGTATTGGATAG
>SKJK01000216.1 GCA_007121995.1 Desulfobulbaceae bacterium | reverse complement strand
CTCCATGCAGGAACTGGAGCGACGCTTGCGCGGCAGGGGCACGGAAGAGGACGCGGTCTTAAAGAAACGCTTAGACAATGCTGCCGCAGAGATCGCCACTGCCGGGAGGTATCAGTATTTGATTGTCAACGATCGTCTCGATGAAGCAGTTGAGATTTTCCGCAGTATCATCATTGCCGAACGCAGTCGTCAACGGCGGACCCTTACCGGCCAGCCTGTGCAGCTGGCTTGTTGAGGTCGGCCTTGATGAAAATAGTGAAAAAGACCAGCAAAGAGGAGTCGCCAGGTGGGGAGTCGGAAGATCTGATCTGGGGCATCAATGCCGTTGGTGAGGCCCTGCAGAGCGGTGGTTGTATCAGTGAGTTGTTTGTCCAGCGGGGTAAGGCCAGCCCCCGTCTGCAGCAGCTTATCGATCAGGCGAGAGCAGGAGATATTACTATCCGTTTTGTCGAAACCGACAAGATGCCGGTTTCCCGGCACACACGGCATCAGGGAGTGGTGGCCCGACAAAGTGAGGCTCGCCCTGTCTCCCTGGAGAATTTGTTAACCGGTCTGAGGGAAAACAAGATACCCCTTCCCCCCAGGCTGCTGGTGCTCGATTCCATCCAGGATCCGCGCAATCTCGGTTCCATTCTTCGTTCGGCGCTGGCCGCCGGGTTTGTCAATGTCATCATGACCCGGGAACGCTCGGTGCCGATAACCGGCACTGTGGCCCGGACTTCGGCCGGTGCTTTAGCTCATCTCCGACTCTGCCGAGTGGTTAACCTCGCCGAGACCTTACGCATCCTCAAAGAACATGGTTTCTGGATATACGGGGCAGTGGCGGAGAGCGAGGTTGCCTCGGCCTACAGCGTGGATTTTTCCGGACCGATCTGTCTGGTCATCGGCAGCGAAGGTAAAGGGATCCGGCCATTGGTGCGCAAGCAGTGCGATGTCCTGGTGACCATCCCTATGTGCACACCCTTTAATTCGCTCAACGCCTCGGTGGCGGCAGCCATCCTCATGTTCGAGATCAGCCGCCGTATCCGCTGACGCCTCTCCTTGAGGGGACATTGTCGCTCACCTTCTCCCTTTTCACCAGCTCCAAATAATGTGTGCGATACCAATAGTGGGTTGTAATCTCTTGCTTTACCACGCTCCTCTCTTGCAAGCGGGTTGGACCTGGTGTCTGGTGCCTGGAACCGGCCGGAGTCCGAATTGCACCACGGAAGCGTTTACCGGGGTCAAGCAAAAGGCTGCCTGGCCTGAAAACTGAAACCGATCATCAGTAATCCAGGCCACGACTGCCCCCAGCTCTCCTGCTATTTTTTCTTCATCTGCGCTTTGAGAAGGTCTCCCAGGGTTCCCATGGAGACCGGCTCCTTGCTCATCGCCGGCGTTATAGGCCTTTCATCCTGACGCTGACCCTCTGGAGCAGTATAATCCTCTGGTGCCAGGGAGATACGTTTCTGGTCGGTGTCAACGGATTCGATTTTAACGGTCAGATCCTGCCCGGTCTCCAGGACCTCTCTGGGATGATGGATCTTTCGACCGGCACCGAGTTTGGAAATGTGGAGGAGGCCGTCAACGCCAGGTTCCAGGGTGACAAAGGCCCCAAAGGTGGTGAGTCGCGAAACCCGGCCCTGGTGGATTGAGGCGGGAAGATATTTTTCACCGGCTTTATCCCAGGGGTTTTCCAAGGTCTCGCGCAGGCTCAGAGAAATTCTGTCCTTGTCCCAGTCCAGTTGTTTGATGACCACGTGAACCTGCTGCCCATTGCTGAGGACGTCGTCCACCCGGTCGATCTGCCCCCAGGCTATTTCAGAGATGGGAATAAGGCCATCCACCCCGCCAATATCGACAAAAGCTCCAAAATCGCGCAACGAGGTGACTGTGCCGCTGACCTGCATTCCTTCGGTGAGTCGTTCCTTGAGTTGCTCGCGTGCCTGGGCCCGCTGTTCCTCCAGCACGGCCCGTGAGGAGACAATGACATTTTTACCCTGGTTGCTGAACTCGATTACTTTGAAGGCAAAAGTCTTGTCGATATACTCCTCGGCATCGTCAACTTTGCGGATGTCCATCTGTGAATAGGGACAAAAGACTTGCTGGCCGGCCACGGTTACGGCAAAACCGCCCTTGATTTCGCCGGTCACCTTACCCTCAATGGGAATGCCGGTCCGGCAGGCTTCTTCCAAAGCCAGAGATGAAGCACGGCCGGAGCCGAGCCGAGTGGTAAACAAAGTCTCACCGCTTCGGGCGCCAAGGAAATAGACCTTGAGGGAGTCACCCGGGGCGACGGTCAATTCACCGGCTTCGTTGCGCAGTTCGGTTGCGTCCAGGACGCCCTCGCTCTTGCCGCCGATATCAAGGAAGATGTTGTCACCGCTGATGCTGACGACCACGGCCTCGACCCGGTCACCTGGTTGCATGGTTGGGCGGATAACGGTTTTCGCCTGGAAAAGGTCTGCAAAGGTTTCGTCACTCATGGTTCTCTACTGGTTCAAAAAGAAGTATCCGACGGTTGTGTTCTGTTTTAGCCTCTCCGTCGGCGCTGCTGCCATTCCCCTCCGGGAACAGTTCAATCATTCATTATCAATTTATCGCCCACCACAATCCGGCGGACTGAAAAATCCATGGTATCCAGCAGGGCAAAGGCCGGCTGTGTATCCTTACCCAGGAGATCGCCGGGATTGATTAACAGGCATCCATTGATCTGTTCCACCGCATAGATGTGGTCATGGCCGCAACAGACCAGGTCAAAGGTACCGGAGCGGGCCAGGTCACGAGCCGGTTCCGGGTAATGCTGGAGAGCGATGCGCAGGGATCCGGCAGTCAGGGTGCCGTGAAAACCGTGGTGCACGATATCTGTCATAGTCGCACATCGGGTGGCAATGAGATGTTGGTCGCCGGCATTGTTGCCGTAGATCATGTGCACTGGTCCCTGGAAATTCTGCAGGTGGTTGAGCATGAAAGGAGAAATAAGATCGCCGCAATGAAGCAGCAGTTCGGCATGCTCCTGATTGGCCCGTTTGACGGCGCGCTGCAGATTGGGGATATGATCGTGGCTGTCCGAGATGATAGCAATACGCATGGACGTCAATGAGCGTGGACGGCCAGGGCAAGGCAGGCGTCCTGATCCTGAAAGAGAAGACCTTTTTCGGCCAGATCCGCAAGAAAGTGCATCAGTTGCTCCTCTTTAACCCGGTTGAAGGTTTGCAGCAACTCCTTTTGCTCCACTGGTTGCCGGCATTGCAGGTAAATGGCGCGAGAAAGCCCTCGTAGTCGGTGGTGTAGTGTCGGCTGGCCCGCACGCTCCTGTCTGATAAGGAGGAAGTCGCTGCCGTCGCGATAGGAAAGGGCGGGTTGCCTGGTGGGGTCACGCTGGCTGTGGAAGGTTGTCCAGGCTGCCATTTGCTGTCGTACAGGGGCCCAGAGTTTTTTCTGATGCTGGCGGTCGGCGCGGTACGATTGAATCAGCATTTCAACCTGATCGAGGAAAAAAGCAGGAAACAGGATTCGGTACTTGGGGTGGATGGTGACAGCTGTCAGGCCGAAGCGGCGTGGTTGGCAATGTACGGGGCTGCCTTGGCCAAGAAAGAAAGTTGCTGCCTGCAGAGGGGGATAAGGGAAAACCGCTTGCAGAGCGGTCAGGGTTTCTGCCACTTCGATGGCAGTTGAACCGGGGAATTCGAGGATAAGGTTGCCGGAGAGGCGTATGTCCTGCTCCAGAGCGAATTTCATTGCGGCAATGTTGTCCAGCACCCGGGTCCCTTTGTTCATCCGTTCCAGAAGGGAATTGGACCCGGGTGCTGAATTTCATTGCGGCAATGTTGTCCAGCACCCGGGTCCCTTTGTTCATCCGTTCCAGAAGGGAATTGG
>SKJK01000240.1 GCA_007121995.1 Desulfobulbaceae bacterium | reverse complement strand
GTGTCCCATTCCAATCCCTTGGCGGAGTGGATGGTGGAGAGAATGAGCCGGCTTCCGCCCGAGGCGGCCTGGGCAGCGGTATTCTCCGGTGGATCCAGGGCCGTATCGTCGACAAAAGACTGCAGATCTCCGTACCCGGCAATCAGCACCTTGATCTGGTCGAGGTCCTTGCGACGTTTGGGATAATCGTCGTAGTACATTTTTTCGAAGACCGGCTCGTAGTACGCCATGACCAGGTCAAACTGTTGTGAAGGGGTCAGGCCGGGGTCGTTGAGACGGAGCAGGGTATCTGTCAATTGAGCAAACTGGCTTTTCCAGGTCGGACCGGGCCGGTAGGTCGTCAATTTGGCAAGTGGGGTGTCGGAATCCCTGATACTGTGCAGGATCTTCTGCACTGTTTTGGGGCCGACTTTATCCAGTTGCAGCAGGATACGGTTCCAGGAGAGATGGTCCCAGGGGTTGATAAGGACCCGGAAAAAGGAGAGCAGGTCTTTGATATGGGCTGATTCGGTCAACTTGAGGCCGCCGCGTTTATCAAATTCGAGACCACGGCTTGCCAGTTCGATCTCCAGTTTGTAGGAATGATAGCCGGAGCGAAAGAGAACCGCCATGTCGTGCAGAGGGATACCGTCTTGTTGGTGCTGTTCGATCCGCTCGACAATAAAACGGGCCTCAGCGGTTTCATTGGCAGTCACCACCATCTGTGGGCGGATATCACCGGCGGCGTTGGTGAACAGTGTTTTGGCGAATTTTTTTTCCGCCTTGGCAATGATGGCATTGGTCAAGGCAAGGATGGGCTGGGTGGAGCGATAATTTTCTTCCAGCTTGACAATCTTTGCACCTGGAAACTGTTCGGCAAAGCGGAGAATGTTGGTATAATCAGCACCTCGGAAACTGTAAATCGACTGGGCGTCGTCACCAACGGCCATGACGTTGGCATGCTTGTGTGCCAGCAGTTGGACGATTTCAGCCTGCAGGCGGTTGGTATCCTGGTACTCGTCCACCAGAATGTAGCGGAAACGCTCAGACAGTTCCTCCCTGGCCTGATCGGACTGCTGCAGCAGATCTCGCCAGCGGAGGAGGAGATCGTCGTAATCCAGCAGGCCGTGATCACGTTTGAACTGCAGGTAGTGTTCACGAATTGTATAGAAATCTTCTATGTATTCCGTGAGGTGTATGTGTTCTCTAAAGACAAGATCTTCAATGGATGCCGATTTGTTGATCGTTCCGGAGAGCAGATTGACGATGACCCGTTTTGAGGGAAACCGCTTGCCCGCTCCGGCCATGCCCAGTGATGATTTGATCAGGTTGATGATCCCTTCGGCGTCGGCGCGGTCAATGATCGTGAAGTTGGCTGCCAGATCCAGGTGACGGCCGTAGCGACGGAGCAGGATGTTGGCAGTGGCGTGAAAAGTCCCACCCATCACCCGACCGCAGGACTGGTCGGTCAGTTGGCTTGCCCGGTAGAGCATTTCCTGCGCTGCCCGGCGGGTAAAGGTCAGCAGGAGAATCGATTCCGGTTCCACGCCCTGACCGATAAGATAGGCCATCCGGTGGACCAGGGTTCGGGTTTTGCCACTGCCGGCTCCGGCGATCACCAGGATGGGGCCATCACCGTGGGTTACAGCGGCGGACTGGGCGGGATTCAGCGCCTCTGGATCAGGCAGGGGCGGCGAGACAATTGTGGTATGATCAGGGACTTGCATACCGGGGGTTGTACCATAGAGCAATCCGCGGTGCAATGAATGTTGACAGCTGCGGTCCAGACTGGGTAAAGTCGCCCTTTACCCAATGCCTGAATCCGTGACGGCTGGGTTCTTATTTTGGATATATTTACCTGTAATCATGGTATAATTGAAGAGGCATTTATAATATTACCCCTTCTCCCGCCGTCACGGATCCAGGCAATGGAAAAGATACTTGAAGGACATTTAATTGACAGTGTCAGGAAACCGTAATGAATACTCCACAACAGATTTTTACTGAAAAAGCAATGCGGGATATGTTTCCGCCCGAACGAACAGATGAATTTTTTGAGGCACTCTTCGGTGATGCCTCTGAAGGTTCTTTCGATATTTCTTTGAGTTTTGCGAACTATGACGAGGCCGCCGCTCTGCTGACTTTGCATCTGAATCTCCATGAACGTCCGGGGCACTGTCTCGCCTGCAACCTCACTTATGGATTGCCTGAGGTGTTTTCCCGGCACCCGTTGATCAACATCAAGGGGATCGTGGCGGAAGTTGAGAAACTGCTGGGCGGTGAGGTGGTATGCGAGAATTGGCGGCTGGACCATACTATCCAGAAAGATCGGTCGCTGCATTGTATTCCGCTGCGTATCCAGCTCCGTCCACGTTGACGCACGGACGAACGCTTACGGATCCAAGCACTTGCTTTGATGGCATGGGGCGCATCAGGCGCCCCGTCAGTTGACGGCGACCTGAGCCTTGCCGTTGGCCTTAGCCTGATAAAGGATGTCATCGGTCCGTTCCATCCAGCTGTTGATACTCATGCCGGGGGCCCATTCCGACAGGCCGATGCTGACTGCAAGTTTTCCGGAAGTCGTGACGATATCGAGTTGCTCCACGGCGCGGCAAAGCCGATTCGCTAAGTGACTGGCATCGTCGATGTTGGTATCGGGCAGGACGATCAGAAATTCATCACCACCCATGCGCACCAGAAGGTCGGTGAGGCGAATTTCATGCTGCAGTACCTCGGCGACCTGTTGCAGCACTCGGTCGCCCATAAAATGGCCCATGCTGTCGTTGACCTCTTTGAAATGATCCAGGTCAAGCGCCGCTAGCGTGAGGGGGTGGCCATGGCGGCTGGCCTGTTCGACCATGGGACCAATGCGTTCTTCAAAGACAAAACGGTTGGGCAGACCGGTCAGGCTGTCCCGACGGGCTTGAGCGAAAATTTTTTCATACTCCAGAGCCCGTTTCAAGGGATCGGCCAGAATGGTCAGCGATTCATCGATGAATGCCAACTCCTCCCAGGTCATGGCTTTTCCCTTGCGCAGCAGGACAAGGAGACCGTAGCAATCCTCACTGTTGAAACCCCACTGGTGGATGTGAAACCCGTCGGCCTGGGAGGGCGTGGGTTTGCTCTCCATGGGGTGTTCCAGTGCTTCCCGGGCGAGCAGGATCGCCTGCCGCCGCTTGGGACCATGGTAAGAGCAGAACATGTGCATCCGCTGCCATTCGGGATTGTTGTAGCCAATGAGTTCGTGGTCGATATACTCCATCAACCAGATTGAGTAGGCTTCGATCATGGACGGCAGGTCAAGGATTCCGGCTAGCCTCTGATGCAGTGTGTTGATTTTTTTCAGTTTCTCTGATTGTTGCCGGTAATGGGTCAACTCGGAAACCAGGGTTTCCATGGTTGCCGTGATGTGCATGTCCATCTGTTTTTCATGTACTTTCATATCCATAGAACCCACCAGAGGAAATATCGTTGCCATGCAGTTTGTGTTGCTGTTTTTTTGCTGTCGGCTTTTTGTCAGGTCACTCGGTTGCCGGCCCAATGGAAGCCTTTATGAAGCCTGATGCGCCCACAGAGGACTGCTTGGGGGCATTGGTGCTCGAGATTTTTTCCATCACAGGCACGGCAGTCGATGTCTGGTTTCTCTTTAGCCAGAAGCATGCCGGATAGTACAAAAAATTTTACCTTGCCGCTTGTGCTCCGACCTCTCCTGGGGGAGGGCTGCGGTCATATGCTGATTTTTTTTAATAAAAATATGGTGTTGGGTGGGGTGTTGCTGTTGTCGGCTGCCCGCCAGGGACGGATAGATCCCGGTTACGGAACCGGCTGTTGCCAGGGGTGATTGGCGATAACAATCCAGGTTTGGAATTTTTTTGGAGTCTTGTCATAATTTTGTCAACGCATCCT
>SKJK01000235.1 GCA_007121995.1 Desulfobulbaceae bacterium | reverse complement strand
GTTATGAATTGCTCGGGGTCGGTAGGAAGCTTGCCGATCAGCGAGGAGTGCAGCTCTCAGTCGTGATTGCTGGAAGAGACGTCAGCCAGCATGCCGATTCTCTCATCGCCGCCGGTGCTGATGTTGTATTTCTAGCCGAAAGTCCGGTCTTGGAGCACTTCCATGAGGATGTATATGCCGCTGTCTTGGCGCGGGTGATCCGTGAACAGAAACCCGAGGTGGTCCTGGCCGGTGCAACAGCAATAGGCCGTTCTGTTGCTCCCTACGTAGCCACAATGATCGATGCCGGTCTGACGGCAGATTGCACTCGACTGGAAATAAGGGAGTCGGACGGCATGCTGTTACAGACCCGTCCCGCCTTCGGTGGCAACATTATGGCAACCATTGAGTGCCCTCATACCAGGCCACAGATGGCGACCGTCCGTCCAAAAGTGATGGCGCCGGCGCAGCCCGATCCGTTACGCACTGGCTCCATCATTCATTTAGAGCTGGACGAACAGAGCGTACAATCAAAGGTCGAGGTGCTGGAATCGGTCTATAATACAGAAGATCAGGTGAACATTCAGGAGGTTGAGGCACTGGTTGCCGGTGGTCGAGGTCTTGATTCGGAGAAAGGTTTTGCTCTGATCCGGGAATTGGCCCAGGAACTCGGCGGTGCAGTCGCTGCTTCCCGGGCTGCGGTTGATTCCGGTTGGATAGCATATCCTCATCAAGTCGGGCAGACCGGTAAAACCGTCGCCCCCAAGCTCTATATTGCCTGTGGTATTTCCGGCGCTGTTCAGCATGCAGTCGGGATGCAGTCTGCGGAAACCATTGTTGCCATCAATCGTGATCAAAATGCCCCTATTTTCAATCTTGCCACCTATGGAGTGGTCGGGGATCTGTACGAGGTTGTCCCTGAGTTGATCAAACGGTTACGGGAGGTCAAAAAATGATATTGGACAAGACCATAGCTCTGGTGACCGGCGGCAGCCGGGGAATAGGCCGGGCCATATGTATCCGGCTGGCTTCGATGGGAGCCAATGTTGGCATAAATTATGTCGCCAACCCAGCCGCTGCCGAGGAAACCCTTCGACAAATAACGGAGCAGGGCGGCGAAGGTTTTACTGTCCGCTTTGATGTCGCTGATGCTCAGGCGGTTCAAGAGCAGGTCAAAGAAATTATCGCAACCTATGGGCGCATCGACATTCTTGTCAATAACGCAGGAATTACTCGTGATGGCTTGATGGCGCGTATGAAGGAAGAGGACTGGGACAGTGTGCTCGATACCAATCTCAAAGGCGCTTTTCTCTGCAGCAAAGCAGTAATGAAAACCATGATGAAAAACAGGCGTGGGCGGATCATAAATGTTTCTTCCGTTGTTGGTTTTGTCGGCAATGGCGGCCAAGTCAATTACGGAGCCGCCAAAGCCGGCCTGAGCGGTCTGACCAAATCCATGGCCAGGGAATTGGCAGGTCGTAATATCACTGTGAACTGTGTCGCACCCGGTTATATCGTCACCGATATGACCGATGGACTTCCCGAAGACGCCCAGGAGGCACTTAAAGCGCAGATCCCCCTGGGAATACTGGGGACCCCGGAAGATGTTGCTGCATCGGTGGGGTTTCTGGCATCACCTGACGGTAACTACATTACCGGCCAGACCCTGCACGTCAATGGCGGGATGTATATGGGACATTGACATCAAAAGATCGATATCCAGGAACACGGACATCGTCTGATACCACATAACAATCAACAAGTATATTTTGAGGAGAATACCAATGGCAGTCGAAGCAAAAATGATCGATATCATCGTAGAGCAGCTCAGTGTTGATCGGGAAAAAGTTGTTCCCGGTGCATCGTTTGTCGATGATCTTCGGGCCGATTCCCTGAATCTGGTCGAGTTGATCATGGCCATGGAAGAAGAATTCGATGTCGAAATTCCCGACGAAGAGGCGGAAAAGATTCTTACTGTACAGAATGCCATCGACTACGTCGCAAAAATCCAAGGGTAAGACAAGGCAGGGCAACGTGAAACGACGGGTCGTTGTTACAGGAGTAGGGTTGGTCACCCCATTGGGGACTGGCACCGAAAAAACGTGGGATGCTCTGGTCAACGGGCGAAGCGGGGTTGGCCCAATTACCCGCTTTGATGCCTCTGATCAGGCTTCGCGCATCGCCGCCGAAGTCAAGGATTTTCAGGTCGAAACCTGGTTTGAGAAAAAACAGGCTAAAAACCTTGACGCCTTTGTTCAGTATGCTGTTGCTGCAGCGGATATTGCCTGGAAAGACAGCGGCCTGTCGATCACGGATGCCAATGTACATCGGGTAGGTGTCATTACCGGCTGTGGCATGGGGGGATTGCCCACCATTGAGGAATATCATGGTGTCCTGGTGAATCGAGGGCCCCGGAAAATCACGCCGTTTTTTATACCCAGGGTCATTCCCAATATGGCTTCGGGCCATATCTCTATGTGGATCGGCTGCAAAGGCCCGAATTTGACCCAGACAACAGCCTGCGCCGCTGGTACCCATGCCGTGGGGGAAGCGTTTCGTCATATCGCCTATGGCGACTGTGACGTGGTCATAACCGGGGGAGCCGAATCGGTTATTTGTCCCCTGGCAGTTGGCGGATTCAGTGCGATGAAGGCACTGTCAACACGAAATGACGATCCATTGGCAGCTTCCCGGCCATTTGACCGGGACCGGGACGGATTTGTCATTTCTGAAGGGGCTGGAATACTTGTGCTTGAGGAATTGGAGGCAGCCTGCAAAAGAGGGGCGACCATTTATGCTGAAATTATCGGCTATGGTCAGACCAGTGATGCCTACCATATTGCAGCGCCCCCGGAAGACGGAGAAGGTGCTGCCCGCTGCATGGCTGCAGCTCTCAGGGATGCTGGACTCAATCCAGAGGGCGTTAATTATATTAATGCACACGGTACGTCGACGCCGCTCAATGATAAATGTGAGACCCGGGCGATTAAAACGGTTTTCGGAGCACATGCCGGTTCATTAGCCATCAGTTCCACAAAATCCATGACCGGGCACATGTTGGGTGCGGCAGGTGGCATTGAGGCTGCGTTCACAGCTCTGACTATTTATCATGGTGTTGTGCCGCCCACCATCAACCTGCAGACCCCTGACCCGTCTTGTGATCTCGACTACGTACCCAATACTGCGCGCTCTCAGGAGATAAACGTGGCTATGTCGAATTCTTTTGGCTTTGGGGGGACCAACGGGGTGATCATTCTCCGGCGGTTTGTCTGAAAATCGCACTCTGGTAAAAATCATGCGTATCGCCTTAGGTTGTGACCACGGTGGGATTTTCCTGAAAAAAGAAATCCTCCCCTTTTTGAACACTAACGGCCACTTGATCAACGATGTAGTAGGCGTCATCCGCCGTCACCCGCGACAGAATCACCATGGGCTGCCCAGGGATGTACACATTTACCAGCGGCTCCACCGCACAGTATCCAAAACAGCCCACGGGCCCCAAATGGGCCTCCACGCCTTTTTCGTCGAGCGCGGTCCGTAGCGCGTCGTACACCGCTTGGGCGCCATTGCCGAGGCCGCACGTGCCCATGCCCACGCCGATGCGGGGACCGCTATGCAGCAGCTTGGTTAAGCCGGTTTCCCGTATATCGTTTAGTGTGTCGAGATCATTAATTCTCATCGTGCTTCTCTTTCTCTAAAAGGTCCCGCACCATACGGCGAAGATGCATATCACTTATCCGGCCCAGGATCTCGCCGTCCACCAGCGCTACCGGGGCCATGGCGCATTGGCCAACGCACGCCACGGTCCGCACGGTTAACCAACGATCGGGGGTGGTGAAGGAACCATCCGCGTCCGTGGTTACGCCTCCAAGTTCCGCTAGTAAGCCTTCCATCAACTGCTTGGCCCCGCGGG
>SKJK01000036.1 GCA_007121995.1 Desulfobulbaceae bacterium | reverse complement strand
ATCCGATCCGGCCAGCGCTGCAACCGTCGGGCGAGAAAGCGCATGCCCCGGACACCGATCAATGGGACAAATCCCTTCAGCATCATGGTGCAGACGGCATCTATGCCGGCGGTGATGGCCAGGCGGCGGTCAAAATCGGGGGCAACCCGGGTGAAATGATACATCCTGCCCTTGGGGGCCAGGGCGCCGGAGGCAAAACGGGCCCGGTTCAGGTCTGCGGCCGGGCAGACAACGGGTTCAGGAAACACCGGATCGCTGATCAGGTAGTTGTCCCCCTGCTTGCCATAGACCACCAGGTTATGGGCATTGAAATGAAAGCGCAGGGCAGGGGGGAAATAGGGCAGCCAGAACACCCCGGTCTGCAGGCCAACGGGAATGGAGCGGGCAAGGCAGTCGTCAAGTTCGACCATCGCCTGTCGAGGTGAGCGGAAGGTCCGCCGTTCCAGGGCAAAACCAGGCAGGCGGGCAATACGGCGCAGCAGGTGACCGGCCGCGGCCCGATACGTTATCAAAGGTAAATGGTTGATGCGGATAAAAGGCAGGTAGGCGAAAAACAGGCCGGCGCCGATGCCGAAAACCATAGCTTCGGAAACTTCTATCCCCGCATGGGCCAAAAGATTGGCCACCGCACCGCTCTCACAGTGGGCAGACTGTTTGTGGATAAAATCGATACGGTGCTGGTGCATGGGATATCAGCACCTGCTGTCCAGGGCGGAATGCATTCTGCCCTCTTGCAGATCTTGCGGAGCAATCTGGAACAGGGCACTGTATTTCTCCAATGTTGCCGGAGGCAATCTGTTGAAAAAAAGGGGGAGCAGGTGGAGCAGGACTTGCCACACAGGCTGGCGGGTGGAGCGGGCAAGGAGCAGGGGCGTCATCTGGTGAACAGTCATGTAATAATGGAGGCAACTGAAACGGCCTGAGGTCACTTTTTGTTTTGATTGATGGACCTTTTTTTCGATTTCAAGCCAGGCCTGCCGGTTGACGTCGTTCACCGGGGCCCAGCCGTCTCCCTGGATCGGTTCAATGATTCCTTTCCGGTTTTGCAGATAACTGATGGTCTGCAGGCCATTGGTAACAGAATGTCGGGATGTTGAGGTGGTATCATGCATGATGCGATGGCATAAAAAAAGAGAGGAGTGGCACGGTTTGCGATCTCTGGTCAGCAGGGAGAACAGCCGCGTAAACAAAGGTTCTGCAGGACGACGGATGAAGACGTAGTGTGAAAAAGACCGCCTCACGTATACCCTGATGACAGGTGAATAGATTCAAAACAAGAGTCCAGCCGTTACAGATCCAGGTTAAAAAGTGATTCCCATGAGGAGTTTGATGGAGTTAAGGGGGTCGTTGGGGTCTTTACTGCCGGCATTGGAAATATGGTGATAGCGGATTTCAACCAGCAGTGATCGGGAGTAGTCCAGCGGGTGGGTCAGGCCGAGACCGAATTGGTAATTGCCGTTCCAATCGGCCCCCATGCCCGGGATGTCGGCGAAGCTGTACACCGGTCCACCTCCGCCGAACAGGTAGGGGTGCCACTGGTCGTGGGAGGTGAAGGTGTAGCAGGCAAGAAAGTTGACCCCAACCATGGTGGACACTTCCGGGCTGACCACGATGTGCAGGGGGAGTTCAACCAGGGTGGCATAGTGACCGGTCAGCCAGCCTGACCCGATCGCGTCGAACATACGGTGGTGGTATCGTCCGACCAGATCGATGGTCTCCACCCGTTGTGTGGTCTCTCCCCATCCGGGTATGCTCTGGCCATAGCCGCCCAAAAGCGCCCAGTGGTCCTTGGAGGTGTCAAAGCCATGGGCCGTCCGCATCGTGGCCGGCAGCATAACTAGACAGGAAAAAAGGGTCAGGGTGACAATCAGGGAACGTCTGCTAGTATGTATGGTTCGGTTTGCCATGCTTCTCTATTGTGGTTGGAGAGCTGGTGAACGGGGATACAGCACCTGTGTTTTCTTTTGTACAGCGAGAGGATGGAAAAGTGCAAGAGTTTTGCACCAAAAGAGTCGTGGTACCGGTTGCCGGCGTGTCATCGCGTGCCGATTTACACTCGCAAGTCGTTTAAAATTTGTAAACGTTCACCGAGTGCAAGCAAGAGGCTGCCTGACCTGACCTGGAACCGTTCACCAGCGCTTCATCTACGGACGATCAGGCTGCCGTGCTATCAGCACTTTCCTTGTTTTCAGGTGAAATAATGGATTACCTCCCAAGTTTCAACAAATAGGATAAGTCATTGATTTTACGTGTATAATTCGTCATGGGTGCCGATATGGATCGGCACAATTTCTCTTTCATCGATAAGAAATACCAGAGTGAGGCGATAGCTTAAGGTTATGGAAATAGAATGAATACCCTTTAATTTACCCTGCAGGGGATGGAGACGAAGCGAGGGGTGAAAAGGGTTATTCTCCATCAGTAGCAGGCATTTTTCATACTGGGGGAGAATTTCAGGATGCTTTTTGAAAAATTTTCTTGCTCGTCGCACATAGGTGTCAGTAAAAAGAATTGTGTACTTATCCATTTTTGAGGCTAGCGATATGATCGGCAACTGTTTTATCTGTGATTCTTCCAGCCTCTCGGTCTTTTTTGGCCTCTAGCAGAGCTGCTTCCAATTCGCATTCACGAAGATATCGGTAATGCTCAATGTCTACAACGACGTATTGGTTTTTACCGTGAACGGAAATAGTTACCTCCGTATCCTGTTCGAGGATTGCGGTAATCGAACTGATTCCACGCCGTTTAAGATCATTTGCGGTAATCGTTGCCATTCCCTTCTCCCTTCTTTTTTATCGTTTAAAAACATCGCACGACCTAGGATGAGTCAAGCGACTGCGACCAGACAATAGTTTTCCTGCACAGTTTTTAGAGCTATATTAAGTGCTGAATTTAGCACTGTCAACCCCAGTTGAGGTCGAATCTTAACCATACCTCGACATAATCCGGTTAACGCCATCACAATGGGAAATATCATACGAGACGCGGGATTGAGTAACGATGATTTTCGCAAGCTGTTGTAGGCGCGAGAAGTTTGGGAATGTCAAACATGAAAACCCCTTGCAGGCCGGGCGAATTTCATGTATCCGTAGCCTCGTTCTTCCTGCATCTTTACATGTTGTTCCTTCTTACAATTATCTGGTTCATGCAAGACGCTTGGCGTGTCGCGCCTGCGAATAAGAGGTTTTAGTTCATGAAAACAGCGTTTATCACCGGGATCACCGGTCAGGACGGCGCTTACCTGGCTGAGCTGCTCCTGGAAAAGGGCTACATGGTCCATGGCCTCAAACGACGGGCCTCTTCCTTCAATACCGATCGCATCGATCATCTCTATCAGGATTTGCACGAAGAAAACATCCGGTTCCGCCTCCATTACGGCGATCTCACCGATGCCACCAATCTCATTCGCATCATCCAGGAGGTGCAGCCCGACGAGATCTACAACCTGGCGGCCCAGAGTCATGTGGCGGTCTCCTTTGAAACCCCTGAATACACTGCCAATGCCGATGCCCTGGGTACCCTCCGGCTGCTGGAAGCCATCCGCATCCTTGGCCTTGGTGAAAAGTCCCGCTTCTACCAGGCGTCCACTTCCGAACTCTACGGTCTGGTCCAGGAAACGCCCCAGACCGAAACCACGCCGTTTTATCCTCGCTCGCCCTATGCGGTGGCCAAGCTCTATTCCTACTGGATCACGGTCAACTATCGCGAGGCCTATAATTTTTATTGCTGCAACGGTATTCTCTTTAACCACCAATCACCGGTGCGCGGCGAGACCTTTGTTACCCGCAAGATCACCCGGGCCCTGGCCAGGATCAAGCTCGGTCTGCAGGAGAAGGTCTACCTGGGCAACCTCAATGCCAAACGCGACTGGGGTCATGCCAAGGATTACGTGCGCATGCAATGGCT
>SKJK01000224.1 GCA_007121995.1 Desulfobulbaceae bacterium | reverse complement strand
GGAACCTACACATTTATTGGCTTATACCTCTGGCAACACCTCGGCATCCTGTTGCTGATCCTTTTAAGTTTTCTCATTCACAAACTTTTGACGTTTCTCCTCAACCGCGCATTATTCAAAGGAGCAAAACAAATGGGCTATGATAACCTTGTCAGACCATACCTGCTGCCCGTTGCCAGGCCGTTAAGTCTTTTTATTGTATTTGTTTTCGTGATGGTGATGTTTCCACTATTGCAACTTCCTGTTGAAGTAAGCCGGTATTTTACATTCGCCTTCAAGGCTATCCTGCCCTTTTTTGCCACTTTGATGTTTTATAAGCTGGTGGATGTCTTTGCCCTGTATCTTGAGAGGGTAGCCGGCAAGTCTGAATCAAACCTCGACAATCATGTTGTGCCTCTGTTACGCAAAGTACTGAAGGTCTTCGTTGTCATTATCGGGGGCTTGTTCATCCTGCAGAACCTGGATGTTAATATCACGGCATTGCTGGCAGGGCTGTCCATCGGGGGGTTGGCTCTGGCTCTTGCGGCACAGGACACGCTGAAGAATCTGTTTGGTTCTCTGATGATCTTTATCGACAGACCATTTTCCGTTGGACACTGGATCACCAGCGGCGAGATCGACGGCACGGTCGAGGAGGTAGGTTTCCGCTCCACACGAATCCGTACTTTCAGAAACTCCCTTCACTATGTTCCCAACGGCCGGCTTGCCGATTCGAGCATCGACAATCACGGTCTAAGGGAGTTCAGGCGCTTTTTTATGCATATCTCCATCACCTACGACACCCCGCCGGATCTCATTGAGGTTTTTGTTGAAGGTTTGCGAAAAATTGTGGAAAGCCATCCCAAAACCCGGAAGGATTTTTATATCGTTGAGTTTAATGAAATGGGGGATTTTTCGCTAAGGATCATGTTTTACATTTTCTTTGCGGTGCCAACCTGGCCAGAAGAGCTCAAAGTCCGTCATGAGGTGCTGGTAGAGATCGTTCGCCTTGCTGAACGGCTCGGTGTGCGCTTTGCATTCCCAACCAGCACACTGCACATGGAGAATTTCCCGGAAAAGAGAAGCATGACACCAAAGTACGACATGACAATGAGCGAATTTCGTCAGCAAATGGAGGGTTATTTTTCTGGCAAAACAACCGGAAAGCAATAAGTCGCCAAGACCCTCTTTCAAGAGCAAGACATTTAGTGCGCATTCAGTTTTTTATGCATCGTATGCTATATCCCTCTTTGCGGGAATAGTTGTTGCGGTAAAAGGTATCGGTATTGTAGCTCATGTACCAGATCCATGCCCTTTGAAGAATTTCTGAAGGGGTGGCTGTGGCAGACCAGAAATAGGTCAGGTCGTTCATGCCGGCAAAGTTACCGTTAGCAAATCTTCCACCGGCCGGAAGTGCAGAAAAACCATATTGGTCAATAGCCCCGGTATTCGGCGGCGACCACAACCCTCCCTCCCCGTCACCAAGGGTTCCCGTAGCCTTGATCTTTCCGGAAGCATTGTTGTCGTTGATGCTGCCATTGGGGTCCAGAAAGTTCATGAAGTTTTCCAACTCCTCATCGGAAGGAACCCGCCACCCTTCCGGACAAAGTCCCCTGTCGTCGTCCACAGCATACCAGTTATATAGGTATCCATAAGTTTCCACGTGTCCCTCGTTGTTGTTGTAAGCAGCATAAGCACCCGTTTCAAGGGCGGCCCAATCAGCATTAGCGGTTACATTCGGAATGGGGTCACCGTTACGGAATGTAGTCACTTTAAGGTTTTCGGCCATCCATTCAACACCATCTATTTCAACAACCGGATACACATTTCCGTCAATATCCGTTACAGTATTTCCCGGATCATGCTCCAAATCAGCCCACTGTATCACCCCGTCAACAATGGTCAGCACCTGCCCCTCTTCACCTAACGGCAGGGCCTCCCAACTTTCGCCCGAATAAAACAACATATCGCCCTCTTCCGGATTAGGCAGTACAATCATATTGTCAAGATTCGGAAGATTTTCAAGGTCTTCATAGTTTCCACTGAAACTATCGGCAGATGAGGATGCATGCAACGCATAAGGCACACTTAGCAACTGGGTCGTACCCATCTCAGTAAAATCTGAACCTCCTTCCGGATCCAGAAGTATCTGAATAAAGTATGGTCCCTGAGACCAGTCTATTTCCTCAAAACTGCCATGAAGCACACTTCCGCTTCCAACAACTATGTTAATCAGTCCAAACTCGCTTGTTACCGGAAAGAACACCTCACGGTAAACAGCCTCCCCTTCGCTCGATTCATGTAATATCCCAATTTGCAAGCCAACGGTTTTACCAGCAAGTATCTCCCCGGAAGAATCGCGCGCTACTGCCTGATAGTTAAACCCCAGGGGCGACTGTGCATAAAGGCCAAAAGAGGTAAAAAGTGCCAGCAGCATCAAAACAAAAGCTTTTTTCATCTTTAGTAATCTTTGTTAATGATTGATTTTCTTTTTATTTTTTGATGATCAAAATGCTCTTTATCGGTGTATTTCCTCTTGTGACTTTGATCAGGTAGATACCTGGATTTAAATCATAAACAGGGATTAAAGTATTGCAAGATGAAAGTTGTGCCGAACGGAGCCTCCCTCCGCTCATGTCATAAAGTGCATACGTCATTTCGTCCGGATTAGCGGCATTCAAATACACATAGTCGTAAGCCGGATTGGGATACACGACAACCTGACTTCCCAAAAAGTCAGGGTCGTTTGTATGAACCGGCTGATCTCCCCATACATCAGTTATTACAGCTGGACCGAAAATTTCTGCTATCCGGTTTGGTTCACCTTCCCATTCTCCGTAATCCCATCCCGGTTGTTCATCCAAAACTACAAAATATTTGTATTCATAAATACCATCCTCCAGCTTCAGCGTCAGGGTATATATGTTGGGATTCTCGGGCCTGGGATTTAGCCGGTAGTCCGGGTTCTCTCCAGGGGTGATCCATTCTCCCTCAAAAGAGCCGGCAATAAACACCTGATGACCTGCCTCCGGATCAAAAGGAATATCATCATCACCAAAAAAGGCGCTTCCCATATTCACATTAAAGATCACATTATGAGAATAATCTACCGGCTCCAATGCAACCTCAAGCAGCTGGTCTTCATCAACAACGATAACAATAATCTCTTTATCAATAAATTCCTCTTTGGTAAACAAAGCATTATACGTTCCCGGATTCAGTTGAAAAGAGGCATAACCATAGTTGTTTGTATGGCCATAAAGCCCTGTGTTTTCAATATCTACCCGTACACCCCCGAGAGGTTCGCCATCAGCCTTATTTTCCGTAATAAAGCTAACATTATAGTAAGGTTGGGTGTCGCCAATGAAAACATCATCAATGAACCAGGAGTTGATCCGGCTGTTGTCCCCCGCAAAAACAAATGCAATGTAAAGCACCTCTTCTCCGGCCAGGTGATCCAGATTTACGGTCACCTGTTCCGGACCATGATCCCTGTCACCATTTCTTCCATCATAAGTATTGTCTGCTACTTCAGAAGATTTCATATAGTGAACCCACTCATCATTCCATTGTATTGAGTCGGTAGAAGACTGAACCTTAAGAATATAGTTTCCCAAAAAATCATTGACAAAATGCTTAAAGGTGAGCACCAATTCGGCGGCCTGACTTGCATTGACCGGGCGGGTTGTGAGACGAAAAAGGTTGTCGTCGGAGGAGGGGTTCCAGTGAAAGCGCATTTCAGGTCGGGCACCATCGGCGTTGGCAGTTGGCCATGCTCCCCAGTTTGGATGGGTTCTGGTCCATCCAACAGGAATTTCTGAGATTGCCAGGCCCGAAAAGTCTTCAAAAAGGGGCACCGGAAAAGGTTCAAGGGGGAGAAAGTGCGCTTTCACTGTTTTATCCCCATCTATCAACATCGTCGTGTTCATATT
>SKJK01000051.1 GCA_007121995.1 Desulfobulbaceae bacterium | reverse complement strand
GATGGACATCAGCGAAGCCGTGACCTCTGACCTGTTTCTCGAGGATGTATTCAAGCTCATCGTCATGGTAGTGGCCAAGGTCACCGGTGTTGACATCTGTTCCTTGTGGTTGGTGGACGAACAGGCCAATCCTCCAAAAATCAGGTTAAAAGCCACGCAGGCCATTGAACCCGAATATGTCATCGACAGATCACTGGCACTGGGTGAAGGCGTGGTCGGTCATGTTGTTGCTACCCAGAAACCTCTGGTGATCAAAAACGTGCTGGACTTCGAGATCTTTAAGGAAAAGGAGATGGCTCGAAAAATGGGTTTGGTCTCCATGGTCGGTGTTCCTTTACAAGGTAAAACGGACAAGGTTATCGGTGTTCTCAACTGCTTCACCTCAACCCCTCATGATTTTTCCACCACCGACATCAACATGTTGACCGCTGTAGCCAACCAAGCAGCGGTGGCCATTCTCAATACCGAATTGATCGTCAAGACGAAGATTATTCAGGAAGAGCTGAAATCACGGAAAAAAATTGAACGGGCCAAGGAAATTATCATGGAGCGACAGTCCATTGGCGGTGACGAGGCCTACCGGTGGATCCAGAAACGGAGCATGGATTCACGTAAAACCATGCTTGAGGTCGCGGAGGCTATCCTGCTATCCAACGAATTGTACTGAACAACCGACAATCTTCCACCATCAGCATAATCATCCTGTAAAACTGTCGTTTCTTACATTTAAACTTATTTCTTGACAAAATACGTAAGTTTCAATAAATAAAGCTCGGAATAAATTCAGCGTACAACGGCGTGCGTCTGGATTGACCACACCTTCACTGACACGACAAAGGCGTCTGTCTCTCCACCACTGGGGATATAGACGCCTTTTTTTTCGGCATACCAAAGAAAGATCGGAGAACGGCACCGGTATGCAACCACACTAACAAAGAGGTACAAAATGCGTTTTTCCAAATCAAACGATGTTCTTGGCACAACCAACCGGGGTAACCCCGCCGAATCCAGCCTGTGCACCCTCTGCCGCGCTGACTGCATGGGCCAGTGTGAAACCTGGAAATCCAGCCTGGTCGGTCGCAAGCTGCTCTATCCTCGCGATTTCGGTGTAGTGACCGCTGGAGCCAATAATACCACCCATGTGGGCGTTTCGTATAACGCGCTCCGAATCCAAGGATATGCGTATGGTTCACATGGCCTGGCCCAAGGTCTTTCATCCGATGCAGACGACTGCATTTTTCCTAATGTCGATCTGACCACGGAATTTGGTTATGAAGTGAGAACCAAAAGCAGAATCCCTCTGATGACAGGAGCGTTGGGTTCGACCTTTATCGCTGCAAAATACTGGGACTCTTTTGCCATCGGAGGCGCTCTGGTCGGTTTCCCCATTGTGGTTGGTGAAAACGTGGTCGGAGTTGATAAAGCCTCGGAGATGAAAGACGGCAGAATCACCAAGGCCCCTGAACTCGACCGCCGTATTGATACCTACCTTCGGTATCATGATGAGTATGGTGCCATTATTGTCCAACTCAACGTCGAAGACACCCGCAACGGTGTTGCTGAATATGTGGCGGAAAAATATGGCAACAGCTGTATCGTTGAACTGAAATGGGGACAAGGAGCCAAGGATATTGGCGGTGAAATTCAAGTGAGCAGCCTTGACTACGCCTTATTCCTCAAGGAACGGGGCTATATCGTCGATCCAGACCCGGCGTCGGCCGAGGTCAAGCAAGCCTTTGAAAAAGGGTCGGTCAAATCCTTTGCCCGCCACAGCCGGTTGGGCGGCACCAACATGAGCACGGTGGATCTGGTCCATGAAGACTTTATGAAATCGGTGGACTACCTGCGTAGCCTCGGCTTCAAGCGCATCTCATTGAAAACCGGTGCCTACGGCATGGAGGAACTGGCCATGGCGCTCCGTTTCGCCACCGACGCCAAATTGGATCTGTTGACCATTGACGGATCCGGCGGTGGTACCGGCATGAGCCCCTGGAATATGATGCAGAGTTGGGGGGTTCCATCCATTCACTTGCACTCCAAGGCCCACGAGTATGCCAGCATCCTGGCTGCTCAGGGGAAACGGGTAGTTGATCTTTCCTTTGCCGGTGGCTTCGCCCTTGAAGACAGTATTTTTAAAGGAATAGCCCTGGGAGCACCATATACCAAACTCATTTGCATGGGTCGCGCCATCATGATTCCCGGTTTCCTGGGAGCCAACATCGAAGGAGCTCTCCATCCGGAAAGGAGGGCAAAGGTCAACGGCAGCTGGGACAAACTCCCGGCCAGCATTTCCTCCATGGGCGTCTCTCCAGAGCAAATATTCGCCTCCTACTTTGATGTGGAGAAAAAAGTAGGTAAGGAAGAAATGAAGAATATTCCCTTTGGAGCCATTGCCATGTGGACCATGATGGATAAACTGGCCTGCGGCCTTCAGCAGCTCATGGCCGGGGCAAGAAAATTCAGGCTGGATAAACTGAGCCGTTACGATTTATATGCCGGCAACAGGGAAACCGCCAAGGAAACCGGTATTACCTATCTCACCGATGCCCGGGATGAAAGCGCCAAGAGAATCCTCTCGGCCTGATCAAGACACCCGGACAAACGCTCACAGATCCAGGCAATACTCATTCCGTCCCGGCCGGGCAGAATCTGCCCGGCCGGAACGGAGTTTCTGGTCAGCGTTTACCCGCTGCAAGAAAAAAACTGTCTGTCCTGAAAACTATTCAACGGATCTTCAACCAGAGAAGCTCTGCAGCAACCTCGCCGGGGTTGTCCCATTGCTCTGGAATATCGCTTTGCAAATACAGCACATCATTGGTCATCAGCTCCCGTATGTGTCCCGCAACCTGAACGACAAGGCTGCCCGCCAGTACATATCCAAGCTCCGCTCCCTTATGTTTGAAAAAATGACATGGTAATTTCCCGCCGGCGGGAAAATTGATCAGATAGGGCTCCACCTCAGCATTGATCATCCCGGCCGGCAACAAACGCTCACCACTGATCACCCCCTTGGGCACATTGTCGAAAGAGACACTGATACCTTCTCCACTCCTGCAGATCCATCGCTCTTCTCGTTCACCCGCTTCCGTAAAAAAGGACCCCATGTCCACGGCCAGGCTCTCCGCCATGCGATACAGCGCCGGTAAAGATGGACAAATCAAATTTTTTTCCACCTGCGAGATACTGCTGGGACTGACCCCGGTTTTGACTGCTAGTTCTTTTTGCGAGAGCCCTTGCTGTTTGCGCACGGTACGGATCCTGGCACCCAGATCAAAACGTAATGGCAAGGTCCGCTGTTGTTCAAAAACAATCTCCGAATCTTCACAGGTAAAAGGTTGCGGCTCATTGAGAACTTTCGAATTACGCTTTTCCGCTTTGAGGATCTTAAGCACCGGTTTCCCATTCCGAACTGCCAGCTCAATGGCCACTTGGGCAATTTTATTGATGTTTGCTTTCAACCTGCTGGAATGGGCACTCTTTTCAATAATCCAATAGGCGATGGTATCGAGTTCATAGAGACGGGGACAGGTCCGAGCATAAAATTTAAGCACTTGTTCCTCGCCACCCCAGAGATCCTGCATGCCGGTAAGACTGTCGATGATAAACCGGATATCTCCGCTCATACTGGCATGCAAGCCGTATATGGCATCACCAACCAGACCCGGGTTGGTGGGATCATTGACCTTGACAACCTGATAGGACCACTGCGCCCCGTCTTTTTCGTAAAATTTATTAAACACTTCGGAACGATCACCTTTACCGTTGGTAAAACAATCCAGAATGGTGAAATTCTGGTTTTCAGCCAGTGACCCAAGAAAGGTGACGACATTTTTCGGTGAACGATCAAAGCTGACATAGATCATCGGTTTTTTTCCGGCCAAGGACTCACGGATGAAATTGGCGCAGAATGCCGCGG
>SKJK01000268.1 GCA_007121995.1 Desulfobulbaceae bacterium | reverse complement strand
GTCATCCTTCCTTTTGACCAGATTATGGCTGCCGTTGCCGAAGGCCAGGTCGACGCCGGGGTCATTATCCACGAGGGTCGATTTACCTATCAGCAGCATGGGCTGCACTGTGTCGAGGATCTTGGTGAATGGTGGGAACGGAGCACCGGTCTGCCCATTCCTCTGGGGTGCATTGCAGCCAAGGCAACATTGGGGCCGGAGGTGCACGAAGAGATCGATGCAGCCATCGCCGCCAGTATTCGCTGGGCGGATGCCCACCCTGATGAAGGGTTTGCCTATATTCGATCGCATGCGCAGGAGATGGATGTCGAAGTGATCCGTAGCCATATTGGTCTGTATGTAAATGAATTTTCACGAGAACTCGGCGAAGAAGGCACGGCTGCGGTGCAGGAATTGCTGCGCCGTGGTGCAGAGGCCGGGCTTTTTTCCCGGCAACCGCAAATGCTATGACCACTGTTATCCCTCCCCCTGTCGGTCCTGTCTGGGGGTGCGTCCTTATTGGCGGCAGAAGTCGGCGGATGGGGAGCAGGCCTAAACACCTGATTCTCCAGGAGGGTTGCTCCTGGGCGGAACGAACGGTTGCTGTCCTGCTGCAGACCGTGGAACAGGTGGTCATTGCCGGACAAGGTGTTTTACCAACCTCACTGACTGCTTTGCCCCGGGTGGCTGACATTGCCGGGCTTGGTGGGCCGCTTGCCGGCATCCTGGCCGCTTTCCGAGCCTATCCCGGGGTATCCTGGCTGGTGACAGCCTGCGATCAGCCGGATATCGAAGAAGAGGCCCTGCGGTGGCTGCTTGCCTGCCGGCATGTCGGCATCATGGCGGTTATGCCCGATTTGAACAATGATGGTCGGATTGAACCGCTCCTGGCCTATTACGACCAGCAATGCGGCCATCTTCTCGAAGAGATGGCCGCCACCGGACAGCGGCGGATGAGCAGCCTGCGGCATGCCACAGGCGTCATTACCCCGCAACCACCGGCAATTATTCGCTCCTGCTGGCGAAACATCAATACACCCGAAGATCTTGCCGCCCACCCGGCGGCCATGCTGTGCTCCTTTCCGAAGGCCTGCTGATTGAGCCGGCAAGCATACCAGCGGCGATAACGACAACAAACAAGGGTGAGTTAGGCGTCTGTTTGCCTGTCTACAGGTAACGTATATTGCGGAGGATGTTGTGCATTTGAACCAGAGGGAGCGTGCGCACCATGATGTGCCGCTGGGGATCGCGGGAGGCATGGAGCGATTCTTTGTCAACGTTGTTGCCGAGTGCCCTTATGGCCTGGATCAGACTGCCATCTATCATCAGGGGGTGCCCGGTCGGCTCGATGAGCAGAGCATGGGAGAATTCCTTGCCTACGGCTACCGCCGCAACGGTAACTGCATCTATAACATGCGTTGCCCTCAGTGTAGCCTCTGTGTACCGATACGATTGCGGCCAAAGCGGTTGCGGCCTAACCGCAATCAACGCCGGGTCTGGCGTAAAAATCAGGATGTTACGGTCGAGGTCGCTCCCCTGACCATGTCCCGCGAGAACCTGAACTTGTTGCAACGGTTTCTTTCCAAGCGTTTTCCAGCCGGTCGTAGCTTGGCGGAAAGTTATTATTCCGGTTTTTTTATCACCAGTATCAGCCGCTGTTTTGAAATCCGCTACCGGATTGATGATCGGTTGCTGGGTGTGGCCGTGGTCGACGGTAGCCCTTCCTGGCTCAATGCGGTCTATTTTTACTTTGACCCTGAACTCGGCTGGCGCAGTCCAGGCACTCTGAATATCCTCACCCTGAACCATTTCTGTACCAGTCGCAATATCGAGCATCTCTACCTGGGCTACTGGATCAAAGACCTCGCCGGCATGCACTATAAAACATCATTTCGTCCCCACGAACTTCTGCGCGACGGCACATGGCATGATCAGCCTTGAACCCGTTGCCATTGTGGTTATCAAGAGACCGGTATCGAACCCCCACGTCTTATTCACCCGACTGAGAGGCTGGGGGAGCTGGCTTGACTCTTGGGACGCAGGCGGCATTGCAGAGTGGTAGGTTCTCGGGAGAGAAAATGCCTGCTATTCGCGTTCGTGTGGAAGAGTGTCACTCTTTCAGGTATGTTAGCTATACAGAATGTTGAGGTATACAACGCCTCATTACTTCCCCTGTTTTAAGGAGCACGCTTCGATGAAATGGTTACTGGCCAAAATTCTGGTGGTTTTGATGGCGGCATTGCCCTTTGGGTGTTCAACCAATGCACCTCTGCGCACGCTTTATTATCAAACCGATCCTCCATCTCATGGCAAAACCATGATTATCTTTCTCAGGGGGCGGGGCGGCAGTCATAAGGATTTTGCCGGTGAAGGGTTTGTCGAAGCGGTCAGAGAACGCCACCTGCCGATCGATATGGTCGCTCCCAACGCTCATTTCGGTTATTACATGGGCGAAACGCTCATTCCCCGACTCAAAGAGGACGTGATCGAACCGGCCCGGCGGGATGGCTACGAGCATTTCTGGCTGGTCGGGGTGTCCATGGGCGGTCTCGGGGCGCTCCTCTACGCCCGGGAGCATCCCGACGATGTGACCGGAGTCTACATTATTTCCCCCTTTCTCGGCTGGTCAAAAATTCTCAACGAGATCAACAAGACCGGCGGCCTTCGCAGCTGGGATCCCGGTCGCTACGATCCTGACAAGGACTGGCAGCGCATGCTCTGGCATTGGTTGCAGCAAGGTGCTGCCGGCGACCATGAGTTGCCGTTGCTCTATCTTGGCTACGGTACTGAGGATCCCTACCTGGCAGGACAAACCCTGCTTGCCACCATCCTTCCCGCCGATCGAGTGATTGCCATTCCCGGCAATCATACTGCCCGCACCATGAAAGAACTCTGGCTTATTTTTCTTGATCAAGACGCTCTGCACACCGACCGATAATTGACGACAGAAGCCTGCTGATCAGGTGGGTTTAAAGAGCTGATTTGATATATTTGCGACTCGTTTTCAGCCTGTTGTCACCGTCGTGAAAACCAGAAGAACCAGACGTAAAAGGGGAAGTGTGCTTCTTTTTGAGCCATGGCATAAAAAAACCGGGAAGTGCTTGGGCACTCCCCGGTTGGTCCGGCACCGAGAAAAGTAGATCAAATTGATTCTCGGTTTATAGCAATCAGCAAACTGGCTGATTTATATGGCGTCCCCAACCGGATTTGAACCGGTGTTGCCGACGTGAAAGGCCGGTGTCCTGGACCTGACTAGACGATGGGGACTGACGTCCAAGTGGTGTTTGTGGTGGGTCGTGCGCGGCTCGAACGCGCGACTCTCTGCTTAAAAGGCAGATACTCTACCGGCTGAGTTAACGACCCTCAATTTCGAAAGGAATTCTTTAATAAGTTCTCGTTCGGGTGTCAATAAAAAATGTACTGGTACAATCTTTTTTTTAATACCGTGACCAGAGAGACAGGGCATTTTATGTATTTCCTTGTGGTGTCGGTGCAGGTTTGCTAGTACAATAAAACTATGGTCCGGGTTTTGTCCGGAAAACTCTTTTTGTGTTTAACTTAATGATATTGTGTGTAATTATGGGTTTACTGACCGGGTCGGCGACCATGGCGCGATTTTCAGTTGTCGGAGATCTTCCCGAATCTTTTTGGGATTTTGCGGCGGATCGGATCGCTGCCCATCGTTTTAAGGATATTGACGACACCTTAGATGAATTTTCCATCGGCTGGGTGTCAGTGGCTGATATGTTTGATACCGATTTCGCCTACAGCTCGTATGCAGCAGGTGATTATGTGGTGCTGACTATGCGGGTCGACGAGCGCAAGGTGTCGCCAGCGGTACTGAAAAAATATGTTATGAAGGAAGAGGAGCTGATTAAAAAGGAGAAGCATATTAATCGGTTGAGTCGGGCTGCCCGCCTGGAAATCAAGGAGCGCATCCAT
>SKJK01000176.1 GCA_007121995.1 Desulfobulbaceae bacterium | reverse complement strand
ATCCTGGCTTGAACACAGCCACTCTTTTCCGTATACTTCATTCAAACCAGGACCTGCCGCACCTGATCAGTGACCCGCTACTACTCTTTGATAGTTTGTTGGCGCATCCCTGGATCCATGAGCGTCCGTCCGTGCGTCAGCTTCGCTGTGCGTCTCCGTTCGATTAAAGTGAACTTTATCGGACGGTTACGGGCAATGAAGATGGTGTGCGGCCGGACACCCCGAAGGGTGGCGGGTGAATGCGTATTGTAAAAAATGCCACCGCACTTATAACCTGAGTACAGCAAAATACATCGAAAACAAGAGCCCAGCCGTCACGGATTCAGGGCATCGTCAAGCAACAATACGCATGGATAATAGCAAAGGCTCCATCATCCTGAAAGCGATTTCCCCTACCGCGGATGAAGAACAGCTCACCGCCTACCTGGAAAAACGAGCGAAAAGCATTCCTCCGGAAAAAATTCCGGCATTATTGACCAATCTGCCAGTAGTGCTCAGCCGTAATGTCACTGCAAAAACCGGTGCTCTGGTGACTGCCCGCCTCGCCCATCTGGGTGCCGAGGCCCTTTTTATTCCGGCGGACAGAGGCCCCACTGCAGCCAGGGAGCAGCCGGCATCCACGGAGTCGAAGGAGGAATGCGCAACACAGCACAACGATCCATCCGACAAATCCGGTAGCGGCCTTCCTACCCGCGGTAAACTGTTGCTGTGGCGACTGCGCCGGTCGCTGCCACGCATCAGCAAAGAAATATGGATCATTCTTTCCATGCTGGTTATTGCCTGGCTACTCAATTACACTATAGCCTCCCGGTACCTGCTCCTCGGCTTTTACACGCTGCCGGCGGTCATGTCCGCCTACCTGTTCGGTCGCCGCCAGGCTGTGCTCACCGCCTTTGCCAGCATCCTGTTGGTCAGCCTGGTCAGCCATCTGAACCCGGAGCGTTTCAATCAACTCAATCCGGCCGGGCTTGGCGGCGACAACCACTGGTATCATATTATATCCTGGGGGTGCATTCTGCTTCTGACAGCATACACCATGGGGACCTTGTATGAAAAAAACAAAAATCGGATACAGGAACTCAGACAGACCTACTCCGGCCTGCTGCTGATCCTGCGCCGTTTCGTTGCCGTGGATGAACAAACAGAAAATCATTGCCTCCGGGTTTCCATCTATGCGGCGAAAATCGCCGCGGCCATGGGGCTGGACCGGGATCTTATTGAAGATATCCGTTCAGCAGCCCTGCTGCACGACCTGGGCAAACAGAAAATCAGCCGGGACATCCTTCATAAAGCCACCAGTCTGAAAATGAAAAGGATGCAGGCCCTCGCTCCATCCGGGACGACCAGCGACAATGAACTGCTGGCAAACCCCCTCCATGGTCCCCTGGGCCGCATCCTTCCCATGTTGACCACAGTTGCCGATCCAACAGTCAGCCCATCCGATCCTTATCACATCGGGGCCGGTATCCTGGCCGTTGCCGACGCCTATGACACCTTGACCAGTGGCGGATCCGGCAGGAATCCGGTTGCACCATCCGAAGCAAAAGAAGTTATCATCAGCGGAGCCGGCCGGGAATTTGCCCCCGAAGCCGTTCATGCCTTCGCCACAGCCTTTGACCGCAAAGATATGAATTTACCCGATATCCTGGTATAAAAAAACATATCCCAAAAAACTCCTACCACCACGGATTCAGGAACAGTATTCGGTCCAGTTTACCATGCCAAGGCGGGTCATTTATCCTCCCATTGCTCCTGCTCAAATTTTTCCATTTGCTTACGGTAATAAGCTCGATTTTCCGGGTCAATCCGAATGGCCTTCGCCTGGGTGGCCAAGGCTTCTGCCAGCAGACCGTTGGCCCAATATGCAGTGGCCAGGGTATCAAGCACATAGCCATGTTCTTTGAGCAGGGACGCCGTCCTCGCCAACGTCAGCGCCCGTTGTCGATCACGGAGATTTTTGTCCTGGGCGGTGAGTAGCAGCCAGGCCAGATTGTTATTGAGATCAGCATTCATGGGGGCCAGGAGCAGCGCCTGTTCATAGGCTTGAATTGCCTTCTTTTCCATCTGACGACTCTGGAGAAGATCTCCAAGGACAATGAGCCAGACGCTGTTCTCCGGTTCCTGCCGCACTTTACGCAGCAGGACCGCTTCCGCATACCTGGTTTCATACCCCTGTGATAGGCTTTCTGTATCCATCCGGTGAAGCGTGGTAACCAGGGTCAAGATCATCAAAACATACAAAACCAGACTGAGCAGAAGCTTGCGATCATGTTTTTTGACCTGCCCCCGGTCCCGTTCACAACGCTGCAGGAAATCGATACGTTCCCCTATGCCGAAATGATGCCAATTCTTCTCTTCGCGCCGAGAACCACTCAGCCGGGCAATTTTCTCAAAGGAAGCGATGAGAGGTCGGCTGGTTCCTTGCACTTTAAAGACATACAGGTCAGCCTGCCGTTCAAAATTACGGATAAAATACCCGAAGATGAACCGGAAATAGAGGACCATTAAAAGAAGCAGTGGCACGGTAATTAATATGCCCATCAGGTTTTCAGGGGCAAAAGGTGAAAGGGCCAGAAGACGATAAAAAAAGTCGCTGGCAAGCAGCACGTGAGGTAAAGGTTCAGCCAGCGCACCGGCGAAGAGACTGAAGCCGATAAACAGCAGAATATATAAAACAAGATGCATCCGCTTAACATGACCTATCTCATGGGCAAGAACGCTGTCGATCTCCTCTTCCGACAACGCCTCCAACAGGGCCGGAGTGATCAGCAAGTAGCGCAATTTGGGGACAATACCCATGATGCCGGCCGTCAGGACCTGTCCTTCAAAAAGAGGCCAGATCAGAATATTGGAGCGAAAGCCCTGCGCCCGGCAAAAGCGAACGAGGCGGTCCCGCTGTGGTCCGGGAGGCAAGGGAGTACAGCCCCATAACCAGCGGACCAGGGGAGGAAAGGCCAGGACCAGAAAAAAGAGAAACAAAACAAAAAAACCCAGTTCTCCCCAAGGTGACTGGAGCAGTTCATCCAGAACCGGGATGGGCAGCAGTTTGAGCAGATCGAAGAGGAGAGAAAGGAGCAGCCAGGGCAAAACAATGGGCAGGTTGACCCGGATATTGGACCAAACAAAACTCCAGGACGTATATAAACGCCCAAACATGGCCTGATAACGCCGCCTCGCCTGCAACCAGACCAGGGTCAGCAAGCCAAAAAAACAGGCAAGCCCGGCAACATCGGTCAGGATCGGCAGACGCCCCCCCAGGTTGAGTGGCGCAAGGTAATACTTCAGGTCGAAAAGGTGAACAAAACCGATGAAGATCAGGACGGCAAGGATGGACAGTCTTTTTTCGGCGCTGAAATAAGCGGCAGGGCCGGAACCGGCGGTGGCGAACACCCATCGAGCCAAGCGATAAAAGACCCATAGTGTTCCAGCAATGCCAGGCAAGGCCCAATATGGGGCGAGCAAAGGTGTCTCCGGTGGTGTGTTGATCGAAAAAAGAAAAATGACCACCAGAAAGTAGAGCAGATTGTTATAGAGCATGGGATGTTCCGTAATCGATTGCGCACGTGTCTACCGGGACAAGCACAAGTGCATGATCGTCGCACTCTGTACCCTCCTGCAGAAGCTCGGTACTCGTTCACCGGGTGCAAGGAAAAGACTGCATGCCCTGGAAACTGGAATCAGCGGCAGTGTATACTACCGAAAGAATTTACCATAAACACAGAATTCCTGACATGCCAGAATCCCGCCCAATTATTCCGTTTTCCCACACCGGAACTTTTTATCTTAAAAAAGATAAAAATACTTGACCTATCCAGACCAACTGTTAATATTGTTTGTTGACCATAGCTTTTGGGCCTATAGCTCAGTTGGCTAGAGCCACCGGCTCATAACCGGTCGGTCCCTGGTTCGAGTCCAGGTGGGCCCACCATT
>SKJK01000125.1 GCA_007121995.1 Desulfobulbaceae bacterium | reverse complement strand
GTTTGACCAGCTGTGATGTCGGCTCGGAACGTAGATCCTTATCCTTGTCCTGGTCAAGAACAGAGTGATACACGGCCTCACTGACCTCGTCGTCCCCCCTGGCTGCTTTGCAAGGAAGAGCCGTACCCTGTTCACCTGCATGGCCTGTCTGCGACTGGTCGATGGGCATCGGTTTGAATTCAAGCTGCAATCCCACCATTAATCGCATCAGGTCGTCGATCTGGCGGTCTCGCCGGCCCAGTTGTTCGCGCATGTCCTCAATTTGATCACGGAGGACTTCGATCTGCTCCTTGTACGCCTTGAGCAGTTCGGAGAGAAAATCCCGGTCGGTGGCTGGGTCGTGAACCCGGTATTCGCTGTGCCCTTCGCTTCCGGGTTGAGTGCGGGTTACGGCGAAGTCTGTTCCATCGCGGCCGTAGGTGGCCAGCAGCTGACGGCCATCTTCCCAGCGCTCCAGGTCGGAGCGGCGGAACCTGACCTCCTGCTTGCCGCTTTCCGGATTGAGGATCAATTGGTAAGGCAGGCCTTTTTTCCGATACCGGCTGATGGATTTGGTGGAGACGTTGAGAAACTCAGCGGCTTCTTTTTGAGTAATGTTATAGTCAGACGCATTCATTGTAACCAATAATGGAAAGCACGGGGTGATTTACCACTCATGGCTGTTTCATCGACCCTGAGCAGGAGGGACAGAACAATTCTCAGCCAATATTTCGTAGCCGGTGGCGATAACTGTCCGGAAGAAGCTGTCGAGTTCCGTCTTGCCGACATTGAGATTGGTGATCAGCAGGCGCAAGGTCATTTCTCCGTTCACATACCCGGTGCCGACCAGGGTGACTCCGCTCCGATGCATACGGTCCCGCACCGCACAGTTCAGAGGGCCGGGTGGAGTGCCCTGTGCAGCCCGAAACCGGAAACAGATATTAAAAGATTCGCGGGGGACAACCATCTCCAGAGCATCACTTTGCTGCACCCATTCCTCAGCGTAGCGACAGAGTTCCAGATAGTGCTCTACCCGCTGTGCCAGTCCGGCCTGGCCGTAAAAACGCCAGTCAAGAAACCATTTGAGGCTGTCGACCCGGCGGCCGCACTGCAGAGACAGGGTGCCCAGGTCACGGATTTCGTGATTCGGGCCTTCCCGAAAGATATAGCTTTCATCGCCGGCACTGCATACGTCTCGAAACAGGGAGGGTTCGTTGTTGAACAGGAGGACATTGCACATCAGCGCCGTCCCGAGCATCTTGTGGAAATCCAAGGTAAAGGAGTCCGCCTGTTCGAGATCGGGCAGGAACTGCGACCGGAGTTGTTCGCTGAAAATGACCGCTCCACCCCAGGCACCATCGACATGCAGCCAGAATCCATAGCGACGGCGCAGGGCCAGCAAGGGTTCCAGCAGGTCAAAAGAGCCGCGCACCGTAGTGCCGGCGGTGGCACCGACAAAAAACGGCACACCTCCGGCCGCGGTGACCTCTTGCATGGATTTTTCCAGGGTCGGCACATGCATGCGGCCGTGGTCATCAAGGGGGATCTTGATGAGATGATCGGTGCCGAGACCGAGGATATTGGCGGCCCGGTCCATGGAATAGTGAGCATCCTTATTGACAAAGGCGAACAGCTCCGGTCGTTGAAACAGGCCACGTTGTTTAATGGCCGGGGCGGTCCTGTTACGGGCCGCCAGCATGGCGATCATGTTGGCATTACTTGATCCGGTGGTCATCTGGCCGGAGCCGTTTTGAAACCCTGTCAGGTCGAGCATGGCACGCAGCATGTATTTTTCCATGAGCGTCGACACCGGAGCGGTTTCGTAGGTGCAGGCCGAGGTATTGGTGATGGCAGTGATTATTTCGCCGATTATCGAGGGCAGGTTGGCGCCGGCCCACATGCGGTTGACGAAACCGGGGTGGCTGGTTTTGACGGCATGGGCCAGGTATTGCTCCACCCAGGAGAAGATTTCTTCCCAGTCCTGATTGCCCGCATTGTCGTCGAAATGCAGTTTCTGTCGAAGGACGTCAGGATCAAGGTAGGTGACAAAATCACCTGTTTCCCGTTCGTGAGAGTAGCGGTTTACGATCCGCAGCAGCCGTGCAAAGATTTTTTCCTGCTCCATAGGTCCTGTGCATACTCCCTGTACCGGTCAAAATTCAACCTGGATTCGTGAGCGTCCGCACGTCCCGAAGGGCGGCGGGTGAAGGCATATTATAAAAAATGCTGCCGCACGTATCCCCTGATTGCAGCACAATATATCCAAAACAAGAGCCCAGCCATCACGGATTCAGGACACTGGCAAGGGGTTTTTTCCGGTGCACGGAATTCAGAGGTTTTGTGCCTGCAGGCGGTCGATGTGGATCATTCCCTCGAGAAGCAGATGGTCGATGCGGGCATGCAACCTGGTTTTTTCCGGTTCCGGCTCCTGGTTATGGAAAAAACGAAACGTACCTTCCTGCCAGGCCAGGGCCGCAAAAAAAGATTCCTTGATCTGATGGACAAGGGATTCATCCAGCCGGTCTGCCGAAATGTACCCTTTTTCGACCAGGATCTGGCCAAATCGACGCTGGGGGGGGCGATGTTCGTGGATATGGAGGCACTCCTGCAGCTGTTCGCGATTGATCAGTTGCGATTCAAGCAGAATTTCCCCTATCCGCCGGGGACTGATTTGCAAGAGGCCATGCACCAGCGCACCATTATGGAAAGAAAAGATACCGCTGTTGGTTGGTGCTGATATTTCCAGTTTACCGGTCAGGGCAGCGAAATCAAGGAGCTGGAAAATGTTCTCTATGGCGATGACTGCGATATCGCCCTGCAGAGCGATGGCTCCGCCGATTTGAGGAGAGGGAGTATGCACCATGGCTAACCTGTTTGTCAATGAAAGAAGAGGCTGGATTGGGTGAAATATGGATAACTGCTTTCAGTTTCGCAGGTTTACCCCTGATGTCAAGAATTTTTCACTGGGCGGGCAAGGCTGTTCTGTCCGCTGACACCTTTGGGAACCGTTTTTTCATCCACACATTGCTACTGCCCCACCTGTTCTCGTTCCCCGTTATAGGCCCTCTACGGGACCCCTGTGATCACTTGCGCCTGCTTGAATACAGAGGAAGTACACATCTTCAGACCCGGATGATCTCCTCCGGGGCATGGGTCAAAACTTGGGCACCGTCACTCTTCAGCACATAGGTGTTCTCAATACCAATGGCTCCTTCCGGAAAAACAAATTTTGGTTCCAGGGCAAAGGTCATGCCTGGGGCAAGTTCCATCTTCACGCCCTTGGCGAAGATCGGGTATTCGTCCAACTCCAGGCCCACACCATGACCGATGAAACGTACCCGGTCGTTGCCGATACCCATAAAGTGATCTCCGAAACCGGTCTGCTCGGCCAGTTCCACCGCTCTGGTATAGATGTCTTCACAGACTGTTCCGGGCTTAAGCATGGCTGCCAGGTCTGCCTGGATATCCAGGGCAGCGGCGTGTGCTCGCTGGAGCTGTTCTGAGACGTCACCGATGACGAACATCCGCGCCCCGTCTCCAGTGTAGCCATTGATCACACAGGTGTAGTCGATATAGATGACCTCGTTGCGGCCTATGGGTTTCCAGCCGGCTCCGTGGGGGTTATTGGCCGGAGTCAGCCCGCTACCGCCCACCGGACCGTCGAAGTAGGAGGGCACGGCGCCGCTGCTACCGGTAGTGACATTGCCGAGGAAGAAATCCTGGTTAAAGGCCCGCATCTTAGAGCAGCCGGCGTAGCCGCGACGACGCATGCCGGCCTCGAACAGGCTGGCCAATTCGACTTCGGTCATGCCTTCGCGGAGTATGGCCGGGACCTCGGCGAAGACCTGATCGAGAATGGCACAGGCCCCTTGGAGCAAGTCGATTTCATGTCCGGATTTGATCATCCGGTTTTTTTTGATGGAATCGGATATATCGATCAGCTCACTCTCGGCAAAGACTTTGTCGTACAATTGCCAGGTGGTATAAGGAATGACATCCAATTCCATACCCAGCCTGTTGATGGCATAACCCTTTTCCTTGAGCAGGGCAGGGATCATTTTCAGGCTCTTGACCGCAAGAATATCTTCGATGGGTGACTCCCTGCTGGCCCGGTCATAGCTTTTGCGGATCATGAGCTGAGGTGCCCCGGAACGGGGTACAAAGAGGTGGCCACTTTGCGAGGTACCACTCAGGTAGAACAGATTGGTATGATGCACAATCAGGGCACCGTCCATGCCCTGTTGGTCCAAGGTGGCCTGCAGGGCCTGAATGCGGGTATCAATTTCATGTTTCGGTGTGTACAGCATGTCCGTCATGGATTCGTCTCCCTGTGCTTGAGTGGTGCGATGGCGATTGAGCGATCACGTTGCCGCACATGGTAGGCAACGAAACAGTTTCTGTCAATGGTGGGCAGAGAGCACCAGCGTGGACGACTATCCTGCCCAAGCAGTCTGTTAACGGTCACGGCCTGAGTGCTTGTCGAGGTTGAGTGGCTCGGCTGATTGAATACCGCGGGGAAGCAAAAGGCACGCTTTTCAGGAGAGCCGGTCCCTGAAATCGGCGTATCCGAATTTTCGAACCGTGGTGAGGGTATCGGTTGCCGGTTGATAAAGGATGATCGATGGCAGCTGGACTCCGTTGAAGGTGTTGGTCTTGACCATGGTGTAAATGGCCATGTCGGTGAAAACCAAGCGGTCCCCCGGCACAAGCGGTGCGGTAAAGGAATATTCGCCGGCAATGTCACCGGCCAGACAGGAAAGACCGCCAATCCGGCAGGTGAAGGACTTTTCACCGGGCAGGCCGGAGCCGATGATATGGGGCCGGTATGGCATCTCCAGTACATCGGGCATGTGTGCCGGCACCGAGGCATCCATGATCGCAACCGGCATATCAGCCTGGACCACATCAAGGACCGTGGTCACCAGGTAGCCGCTGTTGAGGGCCACCGCTTCACCCGGTTCCAGATAGACCCCTGTGCCCCAGCGATCCTGAAAGCGGTTGATGATCTCCACCAGCAGGTCAAGGTCATATCCTTCCCGGGTGATGTGATGGCCGCCGCCGAAATTGACATAGCGCATCCGTGGCAGGACATCGGCAAAAGCCCCTTCCACGGCGACCACGGTCCGCTCCAGGCAGTCGGCATCCTGTTCGCAGAGGTTATGCCAGTGCAGGCCGCTGATGCCAGCCAGTTTGTCGCTCTGAAAGTCGGCCCGGCGGATGCCCAGTCGGGACCCGGGAGCGCAGGGATCGTAGAGCGGCACCGTGCCCTCGGAATGCTCCGGATTGATGCGCAGACCGAATTCCAGGGTGTGTCCGGCCTGCCGGGCGGTACGTTCGGCCAGATCACGGAAACGCTGCCACTGGGCAAAGGAGTTGAAAACAAGGTGATCGCTGGTGCGGGCCAACTGTTCGATGTCGCCGGAGGAATAGGCAGCGGCAAAACTGTGGACCTCACGGCCGAATTCTTCCCGTCCCAGGCGTGCTTCGTGGGGGGAACTGGCGCAGATGCCGTCCAGGGTCTGGCGGAGGAGCGGAAAGACCCGGAACATGGCAAAGCATTTCAGGGCCAGGAGGATGCGGCAACCGGTCCGCTCCTTGACCTGGTCGAGGATGGCCAAGTTGTCGTGCAACAGGCCCTCATCGACCACAAAGGCTGGTGTAACCACCCGATCCGGGTCGAAGCGGCAGGCAAAACGGCCATTCACGATTCGATCACCTGCCAGGGCAGGCCATGGCGGTTGAGCGCCTCCATGAAGGGATCCGGATCAAACTCCTCCATATTCCACACCCCGGGCCGTTTCCAGGCTCCGGTGAGCATCAGCATGGCCCCGATCATGGCCGGCACCCCGGTGGTGTAGGAGATGGCCTGGGAGCCGACCTCGCGATAGGCCTCTTCGTGGCTGCAGATATTGTAGACATAGAGCTGTTTTTCCCGGCCGTCCTTGACTCCCTTGAACAGGCAGCCGATGCAGGTGCGCCCCTGGGTCAGCGGGCCCAGCGAGGCAGGCTCCGGCAGAACCGCCTTGAGGAACTGCAGCGGGACAACCGGTGTTCCCTGGTAGTCCACCGGGTCGATACGGGTCATGCCAACATTCTCCAGCACCCTGAGATGGGTGAGGTACTGCTCGGAAAAGGTCATCCAGAACCGGGCCCGTTTCAGCCCCTTGATGTTGCGCACCAGGGATTCCAATTCTTCGTGGTACATGAGAAAGCATTTTTTCGGCCCGATTCCTTCGGGGAAATCATAGGTCATGGACCAGGAGAGCGGGTCGGTTTCCACCCATTCACCATGCTCCCAGTAGCGGCCCCGCTGGGTGATTTCGCGGATATTGATTTCCGGGTTGAAGTTGGTGGCAAAGGCCTGGCCATGGTCGCCGGCATTGCAGTCGATGATGTCCAGCTGGTGAATCTCATCGAAATGATGTTTCTGCGCCCAGGCGCAGAAGACGTTGGTAACCCCGGGGTCAAACCCAGAGCCGAGCAGGGCCATGATGTTGCGAGCTGTAAATCGTTCGCGATAGGCCCACTGCCATTTATATTCGAATTTGGCCTCGTCCGGCGGTTCGTAATTGGCAGTGTCCAGGTAATCGACCCCGGTCTCCAGGCAGGCATCCATCAGGGGCAGATCCTGGTAGGGCAGGGCGACATTGAGGACCAGGTCCGGTTTGAGCCGTTTGATCAGGGCCACGGTCTCGGCGACGTTGTCGGCATCGACCTGTTCCACCGCCACGGTGACGCCGGTCCGCTCTTTGACCTGGGCGGCAATGGCTGTGCATTTGGTCAGAGTGCGGCTGGCCAGGGTGATGGTTGAAAAAACCTCACTGACTTGGGCGCATTTATGAGTGACAACACTGCCGACGCCGCCGGCGCCGATGATAAGGACATGGGCCATGATGTTCTCCTCGATGTGATATTGCTCGGGTTTTCCTGCTGCATGAAAGAGCGTGATAAACCAAACGGTTACAAACCTCGTAACCGGTTACGACGGTTACCGTTCAAAGTAGGTATACCCGCGCAGCCCGGCCTCGTAAGCCTGGACGATTTCGCGGCGTTCCTGGGCGGTGATGCGACCGGCACGGATGGCCTGCTCCGCGGTTTTGCGGAAGCGGACAAAGAGCCGCTTGGGGTCATACTGGACATAAGAGAGGACGTCAGCCACGGTGTCGCCTTCCTGCTCGGTGACGAATTCAAACTCTCCCTGCTCCTGGATACGGATGGTGACCACGTTGGTATCCCCCAGCAGGTTATGCAGATCGCCCAGGGTCTCCTGGTAGGCGCCCACCAGAAAGGCGCCCAGGATATATTCCTCGTGGGGTTTCAACTCATGAAGCGGTAGATAGCGCTTGACCCCGCGTTTATCGATGAACTGATCGATCTTGCCGTCACAGTCGCAGGTGATGTCAGCGAGAATACCCTTGCGGGTCGGCTCTTCGTTGAGGCGATGGATGGGCATGATCGGAAAGAGCTGGCCAATGGCCCAGGAATCGGGCAGGGACTGAAACACACTGAAATTGCAGTAATAAAAATCTGACAGTACTCGGTCGAGATCGGTGAGTTCGGTGCTGACGTGTTTGAGTTCCTTGGACAGTCGGTTGATCTCGCTGATGGTGGCCCAGAACAGTTGTTCCGCCAGGGAACGCTGGCGGAGGCTGATCTGGCCGATCTGAAAGAGTCTCCGGGTTTCGTCCCGATAATAGATGACGTCGTTGAAGACCTCCTGAATGTTGCGTACGGTCATGTCCTTGAGGGCCTGGTGCATGTATTCGAGCTGCGGGGGGCAATCATCGGGCATGGTAGCCGGCAGGGTACCGGATTGGAAACGGGTCACATCGAGGACGTTGAAGAGCAGGATCGAGTAGTAGGCAACCAAGGCCCGTCCGGACTCGGTGATGATGATGGGATGGGGGATCTGCTCATCGTCCAGCGAGGTCATCACCGCTTCGATGATGTCGGTGCAGTACTCCTTGAGGGTATAGTTGCGGCTGGAAAGAAAGTTGGACTGGGAACCGTCGTAATCCACGGCCAGGCCGCCGCCGAGGTCGAGGTAGGTCACCTGGGCGCCTTCCTTGACCAGACCGGCGTAGACCCGACAGGCCTCATTGACGGCGGTGCGGATTTCGCGGATATTGGAGATCTGGGAGCCGAGATGGTAATGGACCAGCTTGAGACAGTCGAGCATACCGGCCGCGGTGAGCAGATCCACGGCCTGGATAATCTGGCTGGTGTTGAGGCCGAAGATGGAGCGCTCACCGCCGGACTCGGACCAGTGCCCGCCGGCCTGGGCTGAGAGTTTGATGCGGATGCCGAGGATCGGTTTGGCCGCCAGTTTTTTGGAACGTTCAATAATCAACGGTAACTCATCGGGCATTTCCACCACCAGGATACAGGTATAGCCGATCTTGGTGGCATACAGGCCCAGATCGATGAATTCCTCGTCCTTGTAGCCATTGCAGATCAGTACCGCTTGCTTGTCGGTGAGCATGCCCATGGCGGCAATCAGTTCCGCCTTGGAACCAGCCTCCAGGCCGTGATGGTAACGGGAACCGAACTGGGTGATTTTTTCCACAACCTGCTGCTGCTGGTTGACCTTGATGGGGTAGGCCCCCATAAAGGTGCCGGTATACCCGAGTTCCTCCATGGCGGCACGAAACGTCTCATTGAGGCTGGTGATCTGAGAATCGAGGATGTTTTCAATACGCAGGAGGACCGGCATATCAAAACCGCGTTCCCTGATGCCGTTGGCAATGGCGGCGATGCTCACTGCCCGGTCGGCGGCTCCGGGTTCGGGCATGACCATCATGTCGCCGTTTTCAGCGATGAAGAAATAGCCGCCGCCCCATTCGTTCACCCCGAAAAGATCCGTCGACTTGCCGATATTCCAGCGTTCCATGGTATAATTCACCCGCCTGTCTCCTCATAAAAAACAATGTCTTATTCCTGAATCAGTGACGGCTGGAGTCTTGTTTGGAGCACATTTTATTGTAAATAGGTTATACATGCGGCGATTTTCTTTGCAATATGCCGTCACCCGCCGCCCTTCGGGGCGTTCGTCCGCACGCCATCTTCATTGCCCGTAACCGTCCGATAAAGTTTACTTTAATCGAACGGTCACAAACAACAAAGCTGACGCACGGACAAACGCTCACGGATCCAGGTTATTCTATAATAAAGGTCAAACCCCGACGTCAAGGTCACTGAGCCATTTTATCAGAATCCGAACAATTGTGCCGTCGCTTTTGGTGTGATCGTCAGCGGTCAATTCAGGGCAGAAGCCGCTGGTCCGTACCGCTGCCATCCCGCACAGGTGGGTGCAGAGACAGTTCACGACCGGCAGCCACGGCCTGCTGAAAGGCGCCATTATGGAAAGAACCACCCTGACGCCGCATGGTCCGTAATCGAGGGAAACGAGAGGCAACAAAGGTACCCAGGGCCTGCTGTTCACTGGATGCGGGCAGGTCGCTTGCCGGTTGCCTGCCGTGGGCTGCCTGAGTGTGCACGGGTGCGGATTCCAGGGTCTGACGAAATCCGGTCAACAAGCCGAGGAAATAACTTTTCTTGGCAACACGGCTGTTGCCGCCTTTGCCGCAGATCGCTGATCGGTTTGTATTCCAGAGGGTCTGCAATCGGTTTTCGAGGAAATGGTAGCAATGCTCGGCAATGGCCACCTGTTCCACTCGGCCCAGCACTTCGATGGTTCTATGAGAAACATTGGCATGGGGGTCATACAGGGAAGCACAGATCACCCGCACTGAAAAACAGGCCTCGAGAAGAGCGCAGATTGTACGGCGGTGGGCGGGCAGGGTCTGTCTTCCGGTATTAATGGTCCGGTGCTCCATATCGGCTGTTGCGGCCAGGGTCGCAAAGTCGAGCTGATGGCGGGCGAGAAGTTCTGTGGCCCGGCGAACTGCCAGGGCCGCCTCATGTTCGTTATCAGAGGACCCCAGGGCCATGAGTTTACGCGCCTTGTCGATGATGTGCCGGCCGCGCTGGGTGGCGGTGGACCCCTGTAGCATTGTTCGCAGCCCTTCCGCCAGGTCCGCTGAGGGTCGATGAAAAACAGGGTCAAGTCCGATTCGGGTGCAGGCCTTGCGGAACAGGGGGCCGTGGCCGACATCGTTTTGGAGGTGGATTTCACTGCAGATCTGATGCGCTACTTCGTGTTTGAGAACTTGAAGGGTTGTAGCCCAGGGATGGTTGGCAATCAGGAAATGACTGAGGGTCAAAGTGCGGTTTGCCGGCTCCCAGCTGCCCATCTGTTTTCTGTGCATGCTGATGGTCAGAATGGGCGGGCGAAGTTGGATGCTGTACTGGTAGCAGATGTCATCGTATTCTCGAGCAAGCTGACAAAGCCAGCTTTGATGCATAGCGGTGTCGACGGATGTCATGCTTGATTGCTCCTGATGGGCGCGGTTGCTTGTCGCAGCGCCTCGATCCTGGCCAGGACTGGCGGGTGGCCGTAATTGAGGACCACATGGGCAGGGTGGGGGGTCAGATTGGTGAGATTGCTGTGACTGAGTTTTTTCAGGGCACTGATCAGGGCTTCACCGTAGTTGCCACTGTCCAGGGCAAAGCGATCGGCCTGATATTCGTTGCGCCGGGAAAAGGCATTGACGGCAAGGGCGAGCAGGGTGGCGACGGGGGTATAGAGGAATCCGAAAAAGACCAGGCCGGCGTACACGGAGATATGTTCCATGGCAAAAGCCTCGAACAACCCGGGGTTGTCGAGCAGGAGGGAAAGAAGGAAAAACATCAACCCGGTCTGGAGAATGGACAGCCCCAGCATGCCGAGGAGGTGACGGTGCTTGTAATGGCCCATTTCGTGGGCGAGCACCGCAACGATTTCGCTGGTGGTGAGTTTGTCGATTAAGGTGTCGAAAAAAACGATGCGGCGAAAGCGGCCGAACCCGGTGAAAAAGGCGTTGGCCCGGGTGGAGCGTTTGGAGCCGTCCATGGTGTAGATCCCCTGGAGAGCGAAGTGTTGCTCCGCGGCATAGCGGGTTATGGCGTCCTTGAGCTCGCCCTCGGCCAGCGGAGTGAAGGTGTTGAACAGGGGCATGATCACCGCAGGGGCCAGAAACTGCACAATCAGAAGAAAGACCACCGTGGCGATCCAGCAATACACCCAGGCCGCGGGGCCGCTGGTTTCAAACAGCCAGAAAATGGAGGCCAGCAGAGGAGCGCCGAGGAGTACCGCCAGCAGCGTGGCTTTGAAGCGGTCAAGGAAGAAGGTTGACACCGTGGTGGTATTGAAACCGAAGCGTTCTTCGATGACAAAGGTCACATAAAGGGAAAAGGGCAGGTTGAGTGCCGCGGATAGCAGGATCAGCAGACCGGTGAAAATAAGGCCGGTGGGGATGGTGGCAAGACCGAAACTCCGGGCCGCTAGATCGATCAGGTTGAAACCACCTGCGAAAATGAAGGTCAGGGTCACCAGCAGGCCGACTGTGCTTTCAAGCAGCGCAAAACGGGTGGTCGTTCGGGTATACTCCTGCGCACGGGCGTATTCCCGATCATCAAACACACCGACAAATTCCGGTGGCAGATCCGGACGTAGTGAACGGAGATTGAGCAGAGAGGTTGTCAGGTTGAGCAGGTACACTGACAAGAGAATAACTACAATAAGAACAAGATATCCATTGATCATGCTTCAGGTCTATTCATATCGGAGGTTGGTCAGGGGGTTCGCGCTTGCAGTTACAGTAGATTGCCTGATGGTGCAAGGTAAAAGATCAGTGGGTTGCCAACCCGGCATATATCTCAATTATGGGTGCGATTGTGCGCGGGACCAGGCCCACTATCCGAATCACTTCGATTCCTGCCGCCGCCAGCCAGGCATTGGATGTTTGACAGGCTGAAAAACCTGACGAATACCTGAATCCGTGAGCGGATGCCCCGAAGGGCGGCGAGTGAAAGTTATTGCCAAAGATTCCGCTGCAATTATAAATTTCTTTCAGCAAGATATGTCCAAAACAAGAGTCCAGCCGTCACGGATTCAGGGTATAGAAAACGATGAAGTCTTTAACGCAAGGAGAAAAAAGTGGAAACGTACAGGAAAAAATCGGGGTTGAGCACGCTCCAGGTGGTCGGCCTTGTGGTGGCGGCCATGCTGCTCACCATGGTGGTCACCGTTTTGATTGTCAAAAGCTGGTTCTTCCCCAAACCCTTTGAACCGGTTGTTCTTGCCCCGGCGGAAAGGCAACGCCTTGAAGAGAAACTGGCCCGTTTTGAACAGGGAGCTGGCCAGGCCCCCAGCCTGCGGATAGATGCAGAGCGTGAGGGGGCTGAAGAGCTTTGGGCAGAACCCTACAACGAACAAGAACTTGACCGGGAAATCGTGCTCACCGAAAGAGAGATCAATGCCATGATCGCCCGTAACCCCGACTTGGCCGGTAAGGTGGCTGTCGTTTTCTCCCCCGATCTGGTCAGTCTCCATCTCCTCATACCCATGGATCCGGATCTTCCCTATGTCGGTGGGCATACACTCAGGGTCAGGGCCGGGGCTACATTCGCCTTTCGCGGTGATCGCCCCGTGTTCATACTCCGCGGGATTTCACTCATGGGTATTCCCCTACCCAACGCCTGGATCGGTGGCTTGAAAAATATTGACCTGGTCGAGGTCTTCGGGACGGACCCCGGATTCTGGCAAGGATTAGCTGATGGCGTGGCCGCGGTGGAAGTCGGAGATGGCAGCCTGCGTATCCAGCTTAACGAGTAATCACCCGGTCTGGTCAAGGATCGAGCACCTGCTGGGCCGCATTTCAATAATCGATGTGGCAGATTGTGGGGGGGGCAGCGAATAATCCTGAGTCGAATGGCAGGGGCAAAAATACGCCACGATCAGAGAGGGTCTCTGATCGTGGCCTGATACATTGCCCGGTGCGGTTCGTTTGTCTTCTGCAGGGTTACATGCTCGGTGGGAATGTACTCTATACTGCTCTGGTCACGGTGTTCCTCCGGCCGGACTCAATATCCTCAGATGATATAGTAGAGCAGAACCAGCAACAGGATCACGGTAAAGATAGCACTGGAGCCGACTGTGAATAATGAAAGCCTGAAGGTGTCTAGAAATCGCTGTTCTGCTCCATCCGGACCGTCAATCCGAACTCCGGTCATTTGCCAGATTGGTCTGACCACCAGCAGGCAGAGGCGGGCCGGTCCTTCAAGGAAAAACCGATTGAGACGATGGGGGATCGATTCGGCCAATGTTTCCTGCCCCCAGGTATTGATATGATTCATGCTGCGATCGGCGGTGATCTTGAAAATGCTGCCACCCATTCGGTAAAACCAGTCGAGGTCAAGGCTGGTTATTGGTTCCGGTTCCAGTTTCTTGATGAGCAGGAAGAACCCCAGGGCTGTGAAGAGCAGAATCTGCATCACCTCGGCCAGATGGTAAGCGGTATACGGTTGAAAATTGACCGCATAGGGCAGCATATTGTAGAGATACGGGGTGTAGACACCGATAAAAATGCAGAGGAATGCGGCGATACCCATGGCCAGGTGCATGTGCAGGGGGGGATCGGCAGCCTTATTCCAGGTTTCCTGCGAGCAATTGTTCTTACCGAACCAGATGAAATACGGAACTTTGAGGCCGGTATGGAGGAAGGTGCCGGCCGAAGCCAGGGTGAGCAGAAAAGCAGCCCAGTAGAGGTGGTCATCGAATCCGGCCGCAACAATCATGGATTTACTGACAAATCCGGAAAAGAGCGGGAAGGCGGAGATCGACAGGCCGCCGATCAGGGTGAACACAAAAGCCAGGGGCATTTTTTTATACAGACCGCCCAGGTCGGTGAACTTGCTCTTCCCGGTCATATAGAGAACCGATCCCACACC
>SKJK01000267.1 GCA_007121995.1 Desulfobulbaceae bacterium | reverse complement strand
GTGGCCGCATCCTGTTGGCCACCCAACACAATGCCTGGGTTCATGCTCTTGCTACGTTGCTGGTAGTGATAATTGGTCTAACCTTAGGGGTATCGCGGCTCGAATGGGCGTTGCTCGTCGTTGCTATCGGCTCGGTCTGGGCCATGGAGTCGCTGAACACAGCGGTTGAACTGCTGGCCGATGTGGTTTCTCCCCAGTGGCGCCAGGAAATCGGGGCGGTCAAGGATGTGGCCGCTTTTGGGGTTCTGGTCGCCGCCTGTGGAGCGGTACTGATCGGCCTGCTGATTTTTCTGCCCTACCTTGTGCAGCTGGTCAGGTAAAAAAGAGCTGGAGCCGTTTTTTTTCTCAATATTTCTGTGCTGACCGTGATACACAGAGTTGTGCACAACCCCCATTGCCAAGGAGCCCAGAACATGCCAAGAGTCCACGTCAACACTCCCGCACCCGATTTTTCCTTGCCAGACCTGCAGGGCCGCACAGTTACCTTAAGCGATTTTTTTGGTCGCAGACATGTGGTACTGGTGTTTAATCGGGGCTTTATGTGACCTTTCTGCCGCAGGCACATGGCGCAGTTGCGCCAGGATTATCAACGTTTCGTGGAATTGCAGGCCGAGATCGTCGCGGTCGGTCCGGAGACAGCTGAGTCGTTTCGCCGCTATTGGCAAGAGGAAGGCCTCCCTTTTATCGGACTGCCTGATCCTGAAAAGGTAGTGCTCGGCCTTTACGGCCAGGAAGTCCAATTGTTCAAGCTCGGCCGAATGCCGGCACTCATGCTGATCGATACATCCGGTCTGCTGCGATATGTGCACTATGGGCATTCGATGGCGGATATTCCCGACAATGAAGAGATCCTGCAACTGCTTGCATCGGTCAGGGGGGGCGAAGAAAGATAATATCCTGTCAACAGACAGGTCCTGAACCGCTGTTGAATAAGAACACCCGGCAGGATTATTTCCTGGGTCGGTACCGGTATTGCTTGTTTTTCTGGTCAAGTAGCTGCACGATGAGATGGTCGTCGTTGGTGCGTTTAAAAGCCTCGTAGCCTTCCTGTTCGCAAACCGGGCAGCAGTCAATGGGCAGTTCTATTCCCAGGCAGGTGAGAATATGGCTTGAACTGGTTTGGATCAGGCGGACACCCCGGCACTGGTCACAGTCCTTTAATGCTTCCCGCTGTTTTTCGAGAATGCCTTCGGTATCGTAATAGATTTTGCGTTCGCGAATGAAATGTTCCCCTTCTTTCTTGAAAGCCCCTGGTTGCGGATGGAAATAATTGTCCGTCAATTGTCCGCAGAGTTGTTTAATGTACTCAAGGGTTTCAGGCTCTTCTCGAAGCAGGTCGGCGTGGTAATCAGGTTCGCGGACAGCTGAGTAATCGCAACCGGCCATGGCCAGACAGATCCCCAGGTTGACATAGGGCAGGGCACCCTTGATCGAGTAGCCCCCTTCCAGCACGGCGATGTCGGGTTTGAGCAGATCGTTGAGCCGAGCATATCCTTGCGCAGAGAACTGCATGTTGGTGATGGGGTCGGAGTAATGATTATCCTGTCCGGCGGAATTGATCACCAGGTCCGGTTTGAAATCAGCGAGAATAGGGAGAACCACATTTTCCAGGGCGTGGAGGTAGCCGGTATCGGAAGTGCGCGGTGGCAAAGGAATGTTGATGGTTCGTCCCAAAGCTCTGGGGCCGCCGTTCTCCTCGGGAAACCCCGAACCCGGGTAGAGGGTGCGGCCATCTTGATGCATGGAAATAAAAAGGATATCCGGATCGTGCCAGTAGACATCCTGGGTACCGTCACCGTGGTGACAGTCGGTATCGACAATGGCGATTCGTTTGCGGCCATACTTTTCACGGATCCATTCGATCATCACCGCCTCGATATTGATATTACAGAAACCACGGTTACCGTGCACCACCTTCATAGCATGGTGACCGGGTGGGCGAACCAGGGCAAAGGCTCGTCGGGTTTTCTGCTCCAGCACCAGTTTTGCCGCCCGGATGGCACCGCCTGCCGATATGCGATGCGATTCGGTACAGACATGGTCCACTGAGGGGAAACAGAAGTGAGTACGGAGAATGTCCTGATCCGTGGCCCGGAGAGGGCGATGCTCGCTGATTCCCTCGACATCAAACAGTCCTTCCTCACGAAATTGATCCTGAGTATAGAGCAACCGTTCTTCTCTTTCGGGGTGGGATGAAGAAATCGCCCAGTCATAGGCAGGGAAAAAAATAACTCCAAGGGAAGACGTGGCTTTCAGCATGGTCGTTTGGTCTCTCGGGTGAGTTGGTTGATCGGGACTGGCGAATGATACACGGCTTTTCAGGGGTTCGCCGAAATTTGGACATCAACGGCACTGCCACTGTCCAACTGAGCGATGACCGCCGGTTGCACCTGGGCGACTACCCGGATATTCCTGCCGCTGGTATAGGCACCCTCCACCATGTTGAAGGAATCTGCCTGGGTGATCTGAATTTCGTCTGCAGGTAAAGGGACGCCGGCCTGAGTTAAGTCGGTTACCAGCAGGTTTCTCGCTTCTTCGATTGCGTCGTCCAGGGAGTAGCTCCTGGGGATCGAGCGAAAAACACCAAGCATGGGCGCGGAAACCTTTCCTTTGGCAGTGTCCGCGGTCAGGGTCAGGTGACTGGTGGTGCGGGTCAAAGCCGCACCGATGGCGTTGACCACACCAAATAGGGGTGGCACAATGACATCCATGCCCAAACGGGTTTGCAACAGACCCTGGAACACGGATGCAGGACCACCTATAACAATGATTTTTTGAGGATTTATATCTCTTTCTTCAAGTATTTCGTGGATTGTGTACACTGGTTTTGCATTGACCAGGGCAATCAACGCCTCGATCTTGGTGGCTATGGCGTTGACGGCGACATCAACCGCTTTGGTAGCCAATTGCCGGCTGTTCATGGTGTGATCGGCGGCCAGGGCTTCGAGACCGTCGTGGGAACGGCTGACATCACCCAGGTGTGACAGGCCCAAGACATTGCAGGCATCCATCAAGGTGGCTGCCGGTCCGCCATCGGCCAGGCAGGGGCCAAGCCGATGCGGTCCGGTTCGGACCCCGCTTGTGCCGACACTGATCAGAGAATCGCCGCCGATGCCAATGGATTCGACATGAATGGCTCGTACCAGGGTGGGGTGATTGTTAATGGCGATGCCTTCCCGCTCCAGGAGCGGTTGGCCGCCGGCGAACAGGGCGATATCGGTAGTGGTGCCGCCTATATCAAGCATGATCAGATCAGAGGTGGCCTGTGTGGTTGCCATGATACCCATAACCGAAGCTGCCGGACCGGAAAAGATCGATTGTACCGGTGTTTCCAAGGCTCGGGCCATAGGCATGGTTCCGCCGTCTGCCTTGAGGATGTTGACTTCACCCTGCAGGGTAAAACCGTGGAGACTGGCGGCCAGTGCGGTGGAAAAGGAGCGGAAGGTTTTCCACACCGCGGAGTTGTAGTAGGCGGTATGGATGCGCCGGCCAAAATTAAGCTGACCGGAGACCAGGTGACCGGAAGAGACAACATCGGCCCGCTCGCCCAATTGTTCCCGCATCCGGTTTTCTGAGACAGGATTACGCGGAGAAAATTTGGCAGCCACGGCAAAACATTGTACTCCCTGGGCCAGGCAGGCCTCAATAGCCTGTTCCAATTCCGCTTCGTCTAACGGTGCGGTTTCTGTGCCGAGGTGATCAAGACTGCCGGGTATCACATGGAAGTGATCGCCGATCTGGTAGGTTTCAGGGGCAATCCCAGGTCCTCCTGCCACCAGCATCCCAACAGCGTCGATTTTTCCAGTGACGATGGCATTGGTACTCAGAGTAGTGCTCAGATTAAGGGTCTCGACCCTGGCCGCGTCCTGGTCGACCAGGACTGTCTGCAGCACCTGATTAATCGATTCCAGCAGATTGTCATGGTTGGTGGGGGCCTTGGCAGCAGCGATTAATCTGGTTCCG
>SKJK01000213.1 GCA_007121995.1 Desulfobulbaceae bacterium | reverse complement strand
GGTCCCCGAGGAAGAAGAGATCAAGGCCTTCCTGGCCACCCATCACGACCGAATGACTGAATGTGTCTACCCGGAACCGCTGACCACCTTCGAGACCGGCATTGTCCCGGAGCCGGTGTACGAGGTTGACTTGATGACCAAGGGACCGGACGGATTGCTCGACATCCCCGGTATATCTATGGATCAGTGGGACCGGGAATTATATTATCGATATTTTGTCGAGCGTTGCGGCCGTAATCCGACCATTGTCGAGATCATGGACCTCAACAATGCCAACTCCGAACACTCCCGCCACGGCTTTTTCCGCGGTCGTCAGGTGATCGATGGCCAGGAGTATGAGCAGACCCTGTTCCAGGTTGTCACCGAAACCCTCAAAGCCAACCCCAAAGGGAGTCTCGTGGCCTTCAAGGACAACTCCAGTGTGGTGGCTGGCCATACCATCCGCACCCTGCACCCCGAGGAACCCGGCGCACCTACTCCGCTACAGGAGGTCTCGGTCCGCTATCATCCCCTGCTGACCGCCGAGACCCACAATTTTCCCACCGGAGTCGCGCCCTTCCCCGGGGCCGAAACCGGCACGGGGGGACGCATCCGTGACGTTCAGGGCACCGGCCAGGGTGGATTTGTCCTCGCCGGCACCGCAGGCTACTGTGTCGCCAACCTGCACATTCCCGGTTATCCTCTGCCATGGGAAAGCGAGTATGACTGTCCCAACAGCCTGGCACCGGCGCTGGACATCGAAATCGAGGCCAGCAACGGCGCATCGGATTACGGCAACAAATTCGGCGAACCCCTTATTCAGGGTTTCACCCGCTCCTTTGACCTGCGCCTGGAGAACGGTGAGCGCTGGGGGTTTCTCAAACCGATCATGTTCACCGGTGGGATCGGGCAGATCGACGATCGCCATACCGAAAAGAAGGAAGCCCGCAAGGGCATGCTCATTGTCCAGGTCGGAGGTCCGGCCTACCGGGTCGGTTTCGGTGGCGGCGCTGCCTCCTCCATGCTCCAGGGGGAAAACGTCTCGGAACTCGATTTTGATGCAGTCCAGCGCGGCGACGCCGAAATGGAACAGAAGATGAACCGGGTCATCCGGGCCTGCAACGAAATGGGTGACCACACCCTCATCGATGTTATCCACGATCAGGGGGCCGGCGGCCCGGCCAATGTTCTCAAGGAGTTGGTCGAACACGCCGGAGGTCGGGTTGAAATCCGCAATATCCGAGTTGGAGACCCTACCATGTCGGTGCTGGAGATCTATGTGGCCGAATACCAGGAACGCAATGGCTTTCTGATCAGTCCGGAAAATATAGACCGGTTCCAAACCATCTGCGCGCGGGAGAAGGTAGCCTGCGAAGTCCTTGGTGAGGTCACCGGCGACCTCCGCTTCATTGTCCACGACCAATGGGACAATTCAACTCCGGTGGACATCGAGCTCCCTGAGCTGCTCGGCAATATTCCCCAGAAAACTTTCACCGACACCCGGACAGTTCCTGCCCTGTCCCCCTTTGTCCCCGCGGACAACCTCGGGGTGCGCGAGGCATTGCACCAGGTGCTACGCCTGGTATCAGTAGGTTCGAAACGCTTTCTGACCAACAAGGTTGACCGCGCCGTCACCGGGCTCATTGCCCAGCAACAATGTTGCGGCCCTTTGCAGTTGACTGTGGGTGACGTCGCTGTGGTTGCCCAGAGCCACTTTGGTTTCACCGGCATGGCCACCGCCATCGGTGAACAGCCAATCAAGATGCTGGTGAGTCCGGCGGCCGGGGCACGAATGGCAGTGGGTGAAGCCCTGACCAATCTGGTCTGGGCCAGGATCGATGATCTCCATCAAGTCAAGTGTTCAGCCAACTGGATGTGGGCCCCGAAACTCACAGGAGAAGGCGCAGCCCTGCGCGATGCGGCCGAGGCCATGGCCGGGGCCATGATTGCCCTTGGCATGGCCGTGGACGGCGGCAAGGACAGCCTGTCCATGGCCACCATGGTGGGAGCGGAAACGGTCAAATCCCCCCGGGAACTGGTTATTTCCGCCTACGCTGCCATGACCGACATCCGCAAAAAAGTCACCCCGGACCTCAAGGCCTCTGGCACGCCGCTGTTGTTCATAGATCTGGCACCGGAGAAAAACCGCCTGGGAGGCAGTGCCCTGGCCCAGATCCATGGTCAGGTCGGCAACGACGTTCCCGATCTGGAGGACCCGGACCTTCTGCAACGGGCCTTTCTGGCCATCCAGGACCTCATTGACCACGACCTCATCCTCTCCGGCCATGACCGTAGTGATGGCGGCCTGATTACCACGGTGTTGGAGATGGCCTTTGCCGGCAACCGTGGACTCAACCTCACCTTGGACGGATCAGCAACTGCCCTGGAGGCCCTGTTTGCCGAGGAACTCGGCCTGGTGATCGAATGCCCCTGGGAGACCCTGGCCCGAGTGAAAAAACGGCTGGAAATGGATCAACTACCCTGCAGGGTGCTGGGCACGACCATGGAGAGAAAAGCGATCACCATCCAGTACAATGGCGAGCTGGTGCTCGATGATTCCATGGTCCTGCTCCGCCAATGGTGGGAGGAAACCAGTTATCAACTGGAACGACTGCAGGTCAATCCTGATTGTGCTGATGCGGAAAAATACAATATCCTCGACCGGACAGGCCCGACCTACCAACTCCATTTCACCCCCCAGACCACTCCGGCCGCAATCCTGAAACAAGCCGACAAACCCAAAGTGGCTATCCTGCGCGATGAAGGCTCCAACTCGGATCGGGAGATGACCGCCGCCTTTTACAGTGCCGGATTCGAACCCTGGGACCTGACCATGACCGACCTGCTCAGTGGCCAAATCGATCTCTCTTCGTTCCGCGGTCTGGCGGCGGTGGGTGGGTTTTCCTATGCTGATGTACCGGAAAGCGCCAAAGGCTGGGCCGCCACCATTCTCTTCAACGAACGGCTGCAGCACCTTTTCCAGAACTTTTATGACCGGCCGGAAACCTTTTCACTGGGGATCTGCAACGGCTGTCAGCTTTTTGCCCTCCTGGGCTGGGTTCCCTGGCAGGGGATCGCGGCGGAACAGCAACCTCGCTTTGTCGGCAATCTTTCCGGCCGGTTTGAATCACGTTGGGCCACGGTCCGCGTCCTGCCCAGCAGGGCCATCATGCTGCATAACATGGAAGATCTGGTCTTCGGGATCCATGTCGATCACGGTGAAGGACGGCTCCTTTTCCCAGATCAGACCATTGCAGACCGGGTCTGGACGGAACAGATGGCTGCAATGGTCTATGTCGACGACGCAGGTAAACCGACCGAAGCCTACCCCTTCAATCCCAATGGTTCACCTGGTGGACTCACCGGACTGTGTTCCCCGGATGGACGCCACCTGGCCATGATGCCCCATCCGGAGCGGACCTTTCTCCCCTGGCAGGCACACTGGCTGCCGGGCAAAATGAACCAGCTGCCGGCCACTCCCTGGCTGCGAATGTTTCAGAACGCCTACGAATGGTGCAGGCTGTAAAGGCAACGCCCTGTCCGGACTATGTCCGCCAGGGCGTTATTCATTCCTGAATCCGTGACGTCTGGACTCAAATCGGCGGAGCGATGGTCACCACAATACGCATGTCGGTGCTTGCTTTGACACCGTGCGGTTCACGAATGTCCGCGATCAGCATGTCACCGGTTTTCGCCGGGATGGTGGCCTCATTGTCCCCGAGAAAGGCCCCTTCTCCTTCGATCACCAGGATACTCAACTGCCCGTCCAGATCGTGGGAATGAACCGGAAACAGCGCCCCGGCTTTGAGGTTGAAGTTGAGAATCTTGAAATGTTCGGAATCATGGAGCAGGACACTCTTCATTCCCAGAGGATTGAACTCCCTGGTTGCAGCCAATTCGATTTTTTTCATCGCGACGCTCCTTTTTGATGCGGTACAACCCGTTCAGTTGCCCTATAGAGGGCTGTAACACGGTTGTACCAATAAATGAATCGGTTGATCCGCCAAAACAATGTGCACAT
>SKJK01000251.1 GCA_007121995.1 Desulfobulbaceae bacterium | reverse complement strand
TCGTCGGTACAGAAACCCATGACCGGTTCGACCATGGCACGATTATACCAGGAGCGGTCAAAGAGAACCAGTTCACCGGCAGCGGGCAAGTGAGGGATATAACGCTGAAAAAACCATTGGGTTACCTCCTTGTCGCTGGGCGCGGCCAAGGCTACGACCTTAGTATTGCGCGGATTGAGGAACGCGGTGATCCGTTTGATGGTTCCACCCTTGCCTGCGGCGTCGCGGCCTTCGAAAATGGCAAGAACCCGCGTGCCGTTTTTTTTCATATCCAGCTGCAGTTTCATCAGTTCGGCCTGCAGTTTTTTTAATTCAATTTCATAGGCCAGGGCGCTTTTGCTGACCCACACCGGCAGGTTGTCACTGTTTTTCTTCACATCCTTGAATCGCAACGCAGTTCCTTCCTGCAGCTTGATGTCAACGGTTTTGACCAGTTCTGTTTTTTTGACTTTTTTACCCATTTGTTTGTTTCCTTGATATGTTTGACCGGCTGAGGTGTGGTGGTGCTCAGCTTTTTTTGTGGAGGAAGGAATTTATTACGGTATAGAAGCAGGGTAGCATATCTGTTGCTGGAAAATCCACAACGGAAAAATCAATAACAAAAAAACAGGTGTTCATCTCTCGGGCCTGGATCCGTGCGGACCGGCGCCCCAAAGGGCGGTGGGTGACGGCATATTACAAGAAATACCGCCGAATTTAACCTGATTACAACAAAATATATTCCAAATAAGATTCCTGCCGTCACGGATTCAGGTCAGGTTCCGAAAACAGGAGGAAAACAATAATGCAGCAGGTTCACGAAGCAATTGAAGCATTTCTGATGGCATGGCAGGATGATTCCGATGCGGCAAAACAGGGATTTGTTCGGATGAAAAATCTGCTCGCAGCACAGGCCGGGGTGCATTTCGAGTTTCATCCCCGCCCTGGGTTGACCTATTCCCTTCGTGCCACCCACCCCCACCATAGTCGCTCTTTAGTGGCGATGATCGATGTGATCGAGGACCAGCCCCGTTGGTTGTCGGTCTGTTTTTTCGGCGACATGATTGGAGATCCGGAGGAGCGGGGTGCCTTTGTTCCCGGTGGTCTGCTGGGAGAAGATGCGCTCTGTTTCGATCTTGAAACCTGCACCGAGGAAGAATTGGTCTATGTGGAAGCACGGATCATGGAGGCCTGTCAAGCCGCCGCCAAGGGGTGAGCATCTCGCCAACGGTTTCTGTTTTTAGATCATGCAGCCTTTTCTGGCACCGAAGAGGGTGTACGATCTATTAAAGCAAGCGGCGGTTCAATTCCGTTTCGTTGCGGTGCGGAACATTTCGGCGTACACCGACGGCAGGTGGTGCCGCTGCAGTGCCCTGACTACCGCTTCGACATCATAGGGACAACGGTGAAACGTGACGGTGATGGTGCCGTGTGCCAGTTCCAGTACGGCAAAGGAGGCCTCGGGACATCCATCGAACATCCTGCCCACTGAACCGGGATTGATAAAATGAACGCCAGCAACATATCGGTGATACGGTGAGTGGGAATGCCCAGTGACCACAATTTCACAGGATGTGCCTGCTGCCAGTTCCCTGAAGCGCTTTTCCGGTGTGTCGGCGCCTAGAAATTCTTCGTGATCAACCGGGCTGCCGTGGAAAAGACCAAAGGATGTACCATCGATAAAGAGCAGCTTTTTTTTCTTCAAGCCAACAAGGTACTCTTTATTGGCCGTGGAAAGGTGGGCCGCGGTACTGGTGTACATGATGCGCTTTTCAGGTTTGCTTGGTTTACGGAAACTTTTTCCTTTGAGCAGTTTGATCACCTTGTCGTCAGTGTTGCCGCGAATGCTGAAAACATTCCGGTCACGCAGCCAGGCAATGGTCTCATTGGGAAAAGGCGCGTAGACCGTGGTGTCGCCACAATTGAAGATCTGCTCGCAGCCAAGAGATGCTGATGCTCTGCTTACCGCCTCAAGAGCTGGATGATTGCCGTGGATATCGCTGAGCAGGAGAATTTTCATAGTTTTTTAAAGTAAAGGGCCTAACAAAAGTGCAAAATTTTCCAGGAGTCGCTGGCCGTACGATCTGGCAGCAAATGATTCACTGTCATGGGCAGTGGCACCTTCAATGTACTTTTGCTGCAGGGCGCGAACCTGGCAGGTAAAATCTTTGTTGTAAATAAACAAAGTCATTTCAAAATTGAGCCAGAAACTGCGCATGTCAAGATTGACCGAGCCAAACAGGCAGAAATCACGGTCTACAGTAATGGTTTTGGCGTGCAACAAGCCTCCGGTAAAAGTCATGATGCGCACCCCAGCCTTGGAGAGGGTATCGTAACGGGCCCGGCTGGCGTAATGGACCAGTTTTGAATTATTTTTTTCCGGAACAATGATGGTCACCGCAACCCCGCGTTGCGCTGCCGACTTGAGCGCTGCCAGGATGGCGTTGTCCGGCACGAAATATGGAGAAGTGAGGACCAATTCCTTACGGGCGGCATAGATGGTGGTCAGCAGCAGGTTATGGATAGTATCTTCGCCGTATCCTGGTCCAGAGAGAGCCAGTTGCACCAGGGCCTCACCCGTCGGGTCAACCGGATGGATATTGGTGATACCGGTATAATCGGGCAATCGTTTGTTGCTTTCCAGAAGCCAGTCAAACATGAAGACCGCGGTGAGTAATTCCACCACCGGACCGGTTACCCGGACCATGGTATCAATCCATTGACCGTATCCTCCATCCTGTTTGAAATAGCGGGGATCCACCAAATTCTGACTGCCGGTGTAAGCGATTTCTCCATCAATGACGGCAAGCTTGCGGTGATTGCGCAGGTCGATACGAACAAACGGGACATGCATAAGGCTTGCCGGCAACGCTTCCGCCACCTCGACCCCGCCCTGCCGCATTCGTGCTGCTGTTTTACTGCGCAGGAATTTTCTCGACCCAATACTGTCGAGCAGCAGTCGACAGGTCACCCCTCTGTGCCTTGCTTCCAGCAGCGCATCAAGTAATTCATTCACCCGGCCGGCTTCGTGGAGGATATAAAATTCAAAGTAACAGGTCGAATTCGCTCTGCGGACATCTTCGAGCAAACGGTCGAAAAAGGTTGTGGACGTGTCGATGAGTTGGAGATGGTTACCTGGTATGGTGGGGATGCCGAGGGTGGCAATAATCTGTCGATCCAGGGGGATACACTCGGGATTGATGCTGTCCCAGTCGATTGGGCCCGTGTTTCTTGGTGCGTTGGACCACTCCTTGATGAGCGATCGACCCTTGAGAAGATGTTGGGCTCTTCGCTCCCCCAATCTGTATTCACCAAACAGGAGATAGACAAGAGCGCCGATAAAGGGGAAAAGGAGGATGACGGCCAGCCAGGCAAAGGAGACACTGGGGGCTCGTTTGCGCATGATCACCCGCAGAGAAAAAATGATGCGGATGGCAAGGTCGGCAAAGAACAGGGATGTGGTCAGTATCCAGGTGAATTCGTCCATAGTAACCAATCAAGGGGGTGTACCTGCGTGGTTGACACACAGCTGTGTTGTAACCGTTCATCGGCACTCCATCGACGGACGATCAGGCTGCCGTGCATAGGATGACAGGTGCCCGGCAGTCTGCTTATCCGTATATGACGCACTGGTCAATGGGTACCTCGATGCATGCACATCCCGGATAATTTTCGCCAAGTTGTTGTACTGTCACATGAAAACTTGTCGATGGTCAAGGAAAATTGCTTTTTTGCAGAAATAATTCGGTGCTGGCAGATTTTATCGAAGAAAATACCAGGGAATATCTTGATTTTAAATATTACCGCGACAACTTTGACCGCAACTTCAGAGAATTATTAACTGAAAAGTACAATGGATAGAAGAGTTCCTGTTGCCAGGCAACAGTAATACCCTAATTATTACAAATCCCGCACTGAATCCCTGGCATTCACATTGAATCAAATAAATTGTGTGCAACTCCAAAAACTTTTTAACTTTGTGTTGAATTATTAACAATAATCAAAACATGAGTATTGCACAG
>SKJK01000199.1 GCA_007121995.1 Desulfobulbaceae bacterium | reverse complement strand
CAGTATACTCGATGTGGTGACAGTAGGTTTTACGGTCATCTTGAATTGCTGCAGCTCATTTTTCGCGTTCTTCGCCGGGCAGAGGTTCCGGTTTTGTTCAGCAATGGTTTCAATCCCAGCCCCAAAGTAGCCTTCAGTCAGGCTTTGCCGGTGGGAGTTGAAAGCCTGGTGGAATATTTTGATGTGGCCCTGACCCGGCCGCCGACATCCATGCCGGATCTTAAAGCTCGTCTCAATAACCAGTTACCGGCGGACATCAGGGTGACCGGTATTCTCTTTCCGGTCGGTAAACCGGCACACAATACGCTGGCCAGTTATGAGATGCGCGGTCCATCTTTTTCTCCCCAGGATTTGGCGGGTAGGATAGCCGGTTTTCTTGTCCGGGAGAGTTATCCTGTCGAGCGTCTCCGGAAAAATCGTCGCAAAACGCTTGATCTCCGCCCTTTGGTACAGCGTCTTGAAATAAAAGGAACGGATGTCGTTTTGCTCGACTTGTTGAGCCGTCAAGGGCAACCTGCCACCAATCCCAGGGAAATACTGGAAAAAATTTTGGGGTTGTCAGAGCGGGAGGCCTTGCTGGTGCGAATTCTGAAAACGAATATGGTGGAGATGACGGAGCTTTCTTGAGAAATTTGTCGGTTTACGGTAGATAGTGCCGGTTGCTCCTGTCGTGGGAACAGGAGTGCGGTGATAATGCTTCGGGATTCGGCTGCCCTGGGACTTGAGGTAGCTGTCAGTCTTATCCAGTCACAGAGTCTGTAATTGTTTGTTTTGCCACTCTCTTGTATTGGAAGCGGTCACCGGCGCTCCAGATTTGTCCAGACCGGCTGCTCGCTATAGCCCTCTATGCGGGCAACTGCGACCGTGCAAAGATGGGTGTTTCTGATCGCTTGCTGTCAGTCGGCTCGGACGCGTCCAAGGCCACCACGTCCTCATCGATAACCAAGGAGAAACCATGAAAAAAATTGTGCTGCGCGATGATGAGATGCCGAAACAATGGTATAATGTTATTCCAGATATTCCTAACGGATTGCAACCGCCTCTGGACCCGATCACTCATGAACCCATGGGGCCCGAAAAACTGGCGGCTGTTTTCCCCATGGGCCTTCTGGAACAGGAAATGAGCCAGGATCGGTTCATCGACATTCCCGAGGAAGTGTTGGAGATCTATAGTATCTGGCGGCCTTCGCCGCTGGTCCGCGCCAACAAGCTTGAAGAGGCCCTGGGCACCAAGGCGAGAATTTTTTTTAAAAACGAAGGGGTCTCACCGGTGGGCAGCCATAAGCCCAACTCCGCTGTGGCACAAGCGTATTATAATAAACGGGAAGGCGTCAAACGACTGACCACGGAAACCGGCGCAGGTCAATGGGGCTCGGCCCTGGCTCTGGCCACCTCCAAGTTCGGCCTTGAATGTAAAGTCTACATGGTTCGGGTTTCCTTTGACCAGAAACCTTACCGAAAATTTATCATGCAGGCCTATGGCGGCCAGGTGGTTCCCAGCCCCAGCACGGACACCAGGACCGGCCGTGATATTCTGGCCCGGGACCCTGAGACTCCCGGTGCCCTGGGCATGGCCATCTCCGAGGCCCTGGAGGATGCCTCTGGTCGTGATGATACCAAGTACGCCCTTGGGTCCGTCTTGAATCATGTAGTGTTGCATCAGTCGATCATCGGTCTGGAAGCAAAAAAACAGATGGAGTTGGCCGGTGCCTATCCTGATGTCATTATTGGCTGCTGTGGAGGGGGCTCTAATTTTGCCGGATTGGCAGTGCCGTATATTCCTGATTATCTCGAAGGTAAAAAAATCGAGTTCATCGGGTATGAACCAGCGTCTTGTCCTTCAATGACCGGCGGACGCCTGGCCTACGATTCCGGGGATGTAGCCATGATGACACCGCTGTTATATATGTACACTCTTGGCCATGACTTTGTTCCCCCCGGTATCCACGCAGGCGGTCTCCGCTATCATGGCATGGCTCCCATTATCTCGGCATTGGTGCGAGACAATATCATCGTCCCCAAAGCGGTGCATCAGTTGGAATGTTTTGAGGCCGGACTACTTTTTGCCAGAACCGAAGGAATCATTCCTGCACCAGAGGCAACCCACGCCATTCGCGGTGCCATTATTGAGGCAATGAAAGACCCCAAGGAACCAAAGACCATCCTCTTCAATTTTTCTGGGACTGGGTTGATCGATATGCCCTCCTACGACAATTTTCTCTGCGGCAATCTCAGCGACTATTCGTATCCCCAGGAACAGATCGACGCATCCTTGGCCCGACTGCCAAAAATTGGTTGAAAACAGGTGCCATTCCAGTCTGTTTCTGCAGCAAACGATCAGGCTGCCCCGTGCGATAAAGGTGAACTGCTGCATGGCAGCCTGTTCTTCCCCAGGTGTACAGACAAGAGCTGTTCATATTCCCATGGAAAAATGATTGTTTGTTTGCGCTTAGTGAACGGTTACGTAACGATAGAGTACAGACAGCGATTAATCGCTGTACTGGCGGTATGGACGTTGGTGCTTGTGATGCTCTCTCCCGCAAGGGCGTTCGCGTACACCGCCTGTCATTTCCTGGATGAACCGCTGGGGAAGGGCGCCTACGGAGTAGGCGCCAGTGATGGTCAAATCCTTGATGTCTGCAATCCTGATTTGCCATTGATACCGGCAAGTGTGCTGAAAATTGTCACTGCCTTGACAGCGAACCACATTCTTGGTGACGGATATCGTTTTCGCACTGAGTTTTATGTGGATCACCGTGCCAATCTCTTTATCAAAGGATTTGGTGATCCCATGCTGGTCGCTGAGGAGGTGGCTTTCATTGTTGAGCAATTGCACCGGTCAGGGCTACGTCGGGTACATACCTTATATGTCGATACATCTGCATTTGCTTTGACGGATCAGGTTCCGGGACGCGGCGGCAGCACCAACCCGTACGATGCCCCGGTGGGACCCTTATCCGTGAACTTCAACACTGTTTATCTTGCTGTAGACGCAAAGGGGGGCATTTATTCAGCGGAGCCACAGACGCCGACTCTGCCATTGTTCAGGGAACTGGGACAGGGACTGCCCCCCGGTCGTCACCGGATCAATATCTGCAGAAACGGGCCATGCGATCCCGAGACCCGGATGGCTCGGTACGGAGCCGAACTGGTGCAGAGTCTGTTGCAGAAGGCCGGGATTCCGGTAGTTGCTGTTGGCGGCATACTAGCAGTCCCCCCGGATCAGGTGCATCTGCTCTACACTCATTATTCCATCCGGTCACTGGAGGAAATCAATGCTGCCATGCTTGAGTATTCTTCCAACGTCATTGCCAACCTGCTTTTTCTGGCCTGCGGCGCACAGCAATACGGCTACCCCGTCACCTGGGAGAAGGCACAGCAGGCTGTCTCCATGGAGATCACACGACTTGTGGGACAAAAGAGGGGTGCTGGTCTTATCCAGATGGAAGGCTCCGGCCTCTCTCGTCATAATCGGGTGACGGTTCGAACTATGCTGTCTATCCTGGAGGCGTTTCGACCCCACGCTGATTTGCTCAGGCAACAGGGAAAAATCTCCTTGAAAACGGGAACGATGACGGGCATTGCAACTTCGGCGGGTTATCTGGCGGATGACAAAGCTTTTGTCATTCTTCTCAATGAGCCGACCAGCGACAGGGGTGCTGTTTTACAGCGGCTTGAAAGCCGGTTTGGGGAAAGTGCGCAAGCTGAATAGACATTTTTCGTTTGTGTCTTATAATACCAGCACCAGCAAACATCTGCACACTGACATTTTTTTAGCGTAGAAAAATGTAAGCGACCACAGGCATCCCATCTTCTACAGTTCGACTGCCCGCATAGAGATGCTTCAGCGGGCAGCCAGTTCTAGACATGTCAGAGGTGCCTCTGATCGCTTACAATACAGGAGCGTGACAAACCACTTACATACCCCGTGATTGGTTACGAAAAATACTATGGAGTACTATCACATCCTCGGTCTCAGTAAAAACGCGTCTGCCGATGAAATCAAAAAGGCGTATCGTAAACTGGCT
>SKJK01000325.1 GCA_007121995.1 Desulfobulbaceae bacterium | reverse complement strand
TTGAATATATCCCTGACCACACCGATCCTGGAAAAAACCCTCGCAGCCTTGTCCACACCGGCAAATCAAAGCAGCGGACCACTCTTCACCGATATCAGCGGCCTGCTCACCCAGTTGGCCCGGTCGCCTGCCCTGTCCCCCGCTCTTGCCGGTCAGGCCCAAACCCTGGCCACAGTCTTTGCTCAAGCCGGGGGGGGGCAACAATCAGCTGGCGCCTTGCCACTACCTGCAGAAGCTGCCCTCCCCCCTGCTGTAGTGGCTGGGGAAATTCCGGTACTGCTGGCCCGAATCGGCTCCGCGCATTCACAGAATTCGCAACTCCATACGCTCCTCACCGGCCTGCTGCCCCTGCTTCAATCAGACCAATCTCTGCCAGCCCTACCGGTATTCCGGCAGCTGGTCGCCTTGCTGGCCGTACTGCCGGGAGAACAGGGCCCGGCCCGGCCGCCCCTCACAACCAGCGGTCAGCATTTACGAGAGATTGTTGACCGGCTGGGCATCAACATGGAACAACTGCTCGCCCACGGTAATCGGCAGCAGGCAGTGGAAACCTTGAAATTTGCCTTGATGGAACTGACACAACGGTTGCCGGCCTCTGACCAGGGAGTTGGCCAGGCCGATCAGATCACCAGGACCATTGAACTCTACCAGCTCCTGCAGATCCGCCTGGCCGGCGAGGCCCTTTTTTTCCTGCCCCTGCCTTTCTCCTTTCTCGAACAGGGTTTTCTGCTTGTCGATGGGGACCGCTCCGGCGAAAAAGGTAAACAAAGCGGTGAGCAGACAGAAAAACCCATGACACTGCACCTGCGCCTGAACGGTCTGGGCAATCTTCGTATTGCCATGCAACTTGGAGCAGGCGGGGTTGCCTTGGATTTTATGGCCGAAGACGTCCAGCGGGCGAAATTCCTTGCTGATCACCGCGGGGAAATCCACCAATGGCTGACCGCTACGAATGTAGCTTCGATACGATTTCTGGTTGGGGCCGGTGAGCCTGTGACCACGCTTCTGGAGAAAATTATCCACGGCCCCACCGGTATGGTTGACACCAGTGCCTGAATTCGGGAAAGCCACCAATCGCGCGGGCACGATATGGACGTGCCCAGCATGAATGCTGATTTACGCAAAGATTGAGCCAATGGTGATGGTCTCTCGATGGGAACCCACCCCTGGGAAAGATGTTCCTGTCCGATGCTTCTCAATAGCTTTATCGCCCACAGGGTGGGCTCCTATAGAGGAATACCGGGGGAGGAGAGCGCAACAACCATGCGTTTGGGCCTGGTACACAGATGCGCACATTAAAAAAATGGGAGTAATGTCATGACGGACAAGGTGCACAAAAAAAAAGCGGTGGCCCTGCTTTATGACCAGGAAAAATCAGCAGCCCCCAAGGTAATTGCCAGTGGTTCCAACCTCATCGCCGAGACCATCATTCAAACCGCTGCCGAAGCCGGCGTGCATATTCAAGAGGATCCGGATCTGGTGGAACTGCTTGCCGGGGTTCCTGTTGGCGAAGAAATCCCTGCAGAACTCTACCAAACCATTGCCGAAGTGCTGGCCTTTGTGTATGCAGTAAACAGTAAATTCAAGGATAAGCTGGAAACGCAAACCAAAGCGCAACAATAGGAGGCCAAGGCAAATGTCGATCCGGCCCTGATTCTCATGTACCTGCGGAACATGTGCGTTTTGCCGTTTGGTGCGTTTTGCCGTTTGTTAAGTGCCCATCCAGAAATAGCTCTATTCCCTCAGACTCTTTGTTACGCTGCCAAATGTAATCTTCTGCAGAGGAACGCTCTACAGAGGATTACATTCGCCCGCGCGCTTCGATTGAGAACAAAATATCTCGTGTCGGGATAGACACTTGGTAAAAAAAAATATAACGAGCAAAAACCACTTCATATATATTTTTTTCTGACGTATACTCTGGGTAAATGACAATGCGTCATCGGGTCGTCCCTGACAACCTGCTTAATTTTCATGTTTTTTTCATTTTCACTGCCTTTTTTTGATCGTTTTTTTTTAATCCACCACTTTGACAGTACTCTAGACAACCTATTTGAACGTGCACGAGGTAGCCATATGAACTATGGAGTTGTTAGCCAGGAACAGCTTGAAAAAATAGATGAAATCCTGACTGAGAAGCTCATCCGCATCGGTGTCGACTGCGTTATTATCATCGACATGGCCGGCAATATCATCACCGCCAAGGACAACGGTACATCCAAGTACGACGTGTATTCCTTTGCCGCCCTTGCCGCCGGTAACTTCGCGACCGTCGATGCCATGGCCAAACTTGTGGGCGAACAGGAATTTTCCCTGTTGTTTCATAAGGGGTCGGAGTGCAACATCCATTTCTCCAAAATCGATGACGAACTCCTGTTGATCACGATGTTCGGCAAAAGTATTTCCCTGGGGTTTCTGCGTCTGAACGTCGTGGAAACCATTGATCGCATCAAGAAACTCTGGGCCCGTAAATAGCGGTATTCGCCGTAGCGGCACCGGAGCACCGCTGTTTTTCGCTGACGCTTTCGATCAGTCTAAAGCCGCAGGAGAGTATTTTGAGCTTCATCAATCTCAAAGAAAAAATTGTCCAGGTCAAAATTGTTTATTACGGTCCCGGTCGTGGCGGTAAGACCACCAACCTGGAATACATCAACAGAAAATTTTCCAAACAGATTCAGTCTGAGATGATCAGCCTGAAAACCCACGGCGATAGAACCTTGTTCTTTGATTTCCTGCCCTTCAATATGGGACAGATCAAAGGCTACGAACTGAAAATTCAACTCTATACCGTGCCTGGACAGGTGAAATACAACGCGACGAGAAAACTCGTTCTTAAGGGGGTAGATGGGATCGTCTTTGTTGCCGACGCGCAGGAGCAGATGCGGGAAAAAAACATCCGTTCTCTGAATCAACTACATGAAAATCTGGTCAGTTACAAGGAATCCATTTTTCGGATTCCCCTGGTTCTGCAATACAACAAGGTCGATCTCCGTAACCAGGGAATCCCTGTCCTGCCCTCCTCTGTGCTAGACAAGGATCTCAACAGCAAACTCAAGGTCCCGACCTTTGAAGCAAGTGCGCTCACAGGGTACAATGTCCCAGAAACGCTAAAGAAAATAATATCTTCCACCGTTATCTCCATCCAAAAGAAACTCATGTAATAACGACAACGTGTGGCAGCCAACACCAGAGCCGGGATATGAAAAAATCGCAGCGTGAACCAGTTGTTAAGATTGACGAATTTGAGGATCTGACGCTCTTTGCCAATGAGTCCTTTGATACCCAGGATGTCGATCTGTTCGAATTTTCCAGCGAAGAGTCCTCGCCCCTGACACGGCTCAAATCCATTATTCTGTCGCTGGACTGGGAGATCAACGACGAAATTCTGCAGGAACTGGCCGATGAAGTGCAAGACCTCGATGGAACATGGGCCAACGATAAAGTAGCCCAGGTTTATCTGCAGGGTTTAAGTAAAATCGGCGGTTATCTCCGTGCCAAGGGCGCCTATGCCCACCCCAATTCAATCAAATTGCTGCTCTCTTTTTTCTATAATTTTGAAAAAATCATCTCCTCGCAAACCATTACCGGCGAAGAAATTACAACCCTGCTCAAAGGTGATGTCCGTAAATTCAGAATTCTCCAGTACCAGATCAACCAGAGTGAAGGGACCTTGAGTCCTCAGGAAACCGCAACCATGACAACAGCCGCGCCTCTGCAACAACTGGCACCGGCTTCCTTGGAAACGGATAACGGTAAACAGCTTAAAGCCGCCATACTCAGCCTCGACTGGGAAGTCACCGACGACAGTCTCAACCAATTCAATACCCATCTTTCCCGGTATCAAGAAAAGGTTGCCGGCAACAAATGGGCCATGGTTTTGACCCAAGGGTTACAGGCGCTGGGCGATTATATCGGCGAAGAGAAAGCCGACGCTCATTCCGAGGCCTTTATCCTGCTCCACTCCTTCAACGAAGCCTTGGAACAGGTCGCACAGGTCGACGAGGAAACACTCGATCCCGGGCAAAAAGAAGCCATTGAAAACATTCTCGTT
>SKJK01000234.1 GCA_007121995.1 Desulfobulbaceae bacterium | reverse complement strand
TTCACCGAGTCGAAAAAATGGAGGCATTGGGCACCCTGGCTGGCGGGGTGGCCCATGATTTGAACAACGTCCTGGGTGTTTTAGTTGGGTACTCGGAATTATTACTCATGAAAATCCCACGGGAAAGTCCGCTCCATGATTATGTAACCAATATATTCAATTCCAGTCAGCGGGGGGCGGCCATCATTCAGGACCTCCTGACCCTGGCCCGACGAGGTGTCACCGTCAATCAGGTCGTCAACCTGAACACCCTGATCCATGAAGCCCTCGCCACTTTGGAATTCCAGCAATTGAAGATGTCTGTTCCCGGCATTATGTTCTCCACCGAACTGGACAATTCGCTCCTCAACATCAAAGGATCACCGGTACATCTTGGCAAAACCATCCTCAACCTGATTTTCAATGCGGTGGAAGCCATGGAAGCCACAGGTCAGGTCACCATCAAAACAGAAAACAGACGCTTGGAGACACTAATCAGCGGTTACGATACCATTTCCACCGGTGATTATGTTCTCTTATCAGTCGAGGATACCGGTCACGGTATAGCTGCATCCGATCTGAAAAAGATCTTCGAGCCTTTCTATACCAAAAAAGTCATGGGCAGAAGCGGCACCGGCCTGGGTCTGGCAGTGGTATGGGGAACGGTCAAAGACCATCAGGGCTATGTAGATGTACAAAGCCAGGAGGGCAGAGGCAGCCGATTCATGCTGTATTTTCCTGTCACTTTAGAACACAGGGCAGAGGCACTCCCCACTACCTCTTCGCAACCGTATAGAGGACAAGGCGAATCGATTCTTGTTGTTGATGATGTCGAGGCCCAGCGGGAACTGGCCCGGAACATGCTCAGCAGTATTGGGTACGAAGTGACTGTTGCTCCAAGCGGAGAAGCAGCAGTGGCTTATCTGCAAGCCGGCAACCGAGTTGATCTGGTGATACTGGACATGATCATGGAACCAGGCATCGATGGTTTGGAAACCTATCGACGGATTCTCACAATACGCCCAGACCAGAAAGCCATTCTGGTCAGTGGCTTCTCGGAGACGGACAATGTTCGTAACGCCCGCCAATTAGGAGCGGGAAACTATGTTCGCAAGCCATATCTGCTGGAAACCCTGGGCTTGGCTGTTCGCGGTGAGCTTGATAAAGAAAAGGAAACAACGGCAAGGAGCGAGGAACGCTTGGTACCTCTACTGCGCAGCAGTTAATCACGGAGACGCAACTGTGTGGTCAATAGAGCCTTACAGTCGATCATTGGGGCAGATTGTCGATTTGGTACCCCTGTTCAACCAGTGCATTGACCAGATCTGTGCGCTGCCGCTCTCGGGCGGCAATCTGCAACTCCAGCCAGGAGCGCCATTCGGCCCGTTGTTCCGCCTTGGGTGCATCGGTTGCGAGCGGGGGACTGTTTTCCAGCTGAATCCTGGCCTGCTGTATCTCTGTCGTTAGTTTATCGTACTGCTCCCGAAAACGGGCAAGATCCTTTATAGTCTTATATTCAATAATCAGCATAGCGTACTCGTCCGCCTTTCTTGACTCTTCAACTCAATGCATACCCGGGAAACCGGGTGTGCTCTGCTGGGATCATAACCACCAATCAGGTGCAGGAAAACGTTTCATACCCCTGTACCTGTAACCATTCATCAGGCGGCGTGCCGCTGCACCCAGGCAACATACCGGTTCATCCAGCTTTGCAAAAATTTCCGGGACTCGGTGTCTATGCCGCCGGATTCGTCGAAAAGTCCCGCACCGGCTTGGAGAAAAACTTCCGGCTGCCCCAGGGTAGGCACATCCAGATAAGCTAAGATCGTGCGCAGATGTTGTTGCGCTATGGCAGTACCGATGGTGCCCACCGATACGCCCAGAATACCGGCTGGTTTTCCAGCCCAGACGCTCTCACCATAGGGGCGGGAGGCATGGTCCAGGGCGTTTTTCAGAACACCCGGAATAGACCGGTTGTATTCCGGAGTGACGAACACGAGGCCGGCAACAGCCATGATTTCACCTTTCAGGCGCTTGACAGAGTCGGCCTGATGACCATCGTGGTCCTGGTTATATAAGGGCAGATCGCCGATTTCCAAGTACTCAAAAGTAAAACCCTCCGGTGCCAGTCCGGTCAAGGCATGGGCCAAGGTGCGGTTAAAAGAATCTTTACGTAAGCTGCCGACGACAACGCCAATGCGATACGAGTTCATGATGCCCTCCATGTAGAATTGATATTGCAACTATTTTTTTACACCACTTGCTCGGGTTGTCAAGGCACGACTATCTGGACCCTTGCCCGGCACACGGCCCATCCCAAGGTTACTGTTTCATTTCTCCCCCCAGACCCGAGCGCTGCGTGCGGCTTTTTTCACCACGGTGCTCCATGTGTCAGTGGTCAGAAATGAATCGTGGTACCGCTCCAGCATGGTGAGGAACATGGTATAAGGAACAGTGAAGGACAACTCATCCGGCGAGACATACTTGCGGGCGGAGGGATCCCAGCCACCGAGCACCGCTTTGTTCAGACCTCGTCTTTGATAATGGAAGGGCCAGGTGATAATGGAACCGCAAGAGGCGCTCCAGGGCGACATGACAACTTCGGGATCGTTGGTAACAAAGGTTGCCAGTTGATGCAGGCCGCACAAAGGCTCAGGCCGGGAAAAAAAAAGGACCAGCTCCGGGGCTTCGTGTGCAGTGAAATGGGACAGTGGCTTGACGACACAATATCTTGCCGGGGCCGGGATCGGATCAAGATACGAAAAAATAGTCCGCAAAGCATCGGGGGATGCACAGTATTTTTCCCCGGAGGACCAGCCGGGGATTCCGGTAGTGACATAGTTGAGGATGGTTTCGGTCTGCGGCTTGTGAAAACCAAGAAAAAACGAACCCCCCGGGCATCCCGGCTGGGTGGCAGAAAAACAGGCCGCGGTCTTTTTCTTACGGGCCCTCCAGATGACCCCCATAATACAGGAAAAAGAGGCAAAAACAGCCTGCCAATCGATCTCACCACGCTGTTCCCGTTCCGGGGTCGGCGGTTCCATATCCGGCGGTGTCAGGCACTCCTTTGGTTTAATATCGGTATGATAGAGCCCCAGCGGTTCTTCACTCAGCCGGAGTGTTTCCAGAAATTTCGGCAGGTGTTCAGCAACTATGGCATGCACGATATCCTCCTGTTATTGCAGATTGACAGAACCACTGTCGCGCCGAAGCACCCAAAGATCCCCGGCGATCCAGGATCCTCTCTCCTTACGCAGATCCGATTCTTCCATAGCCACAAGGACCCATCCCGTGGCTGCGGCAACCTCCTGCACATAGGTACGGGAATAGGCATACCGTCCGGTCGTGCGCAACTGGTATGATCCTGTTTCCATATGTTCGGTGGAAAAACAGAACAAAGCCTGCGGTTGAGCGATGGCAGCGGCGGCCTTGAACAAATCGTTTAGATCACCGATATAAATCAGGACATCAGTGGCAACAAAAAAATCATAGGTTTCCGAGGTGGTCTGCAGGTAATGACTGATGGTGTCCAGGTACAATTGGCTGTAGCACCCTTTTTTTGCTGCCTGCGCCAACATGTTGGTAGACAGATCCACCCCGTCAAAAACCAGCACCGCTTTCATAAAAGCTGTACCGCTGAGCCCCGTACCGCAGCCGAGATCGAGGCCATGCTCATAAATAACCTTATGTCCAGGACATCGCCTCAGACATTCATACAATTTCCGCGGATTATCATAACCCAACTCCGTTACCAGGCTGCATTCAAAACTCTCGGCATATGCGTCGAAAAAGTCACGAACATAGGACTCCGGGGCATGGGCACAGGCTGTCCCGGCCAAAGAAGCCAGCATGAAACGGGCGGCATCGTCTTCAGGGCGCAGGGTCAGCACCCGTCGGTACCAGACCTGCGCCTGATCGATATTCCCCAAACGATGACAGAGATAGGCCAGATTATTGATAGCAGGCAAATAATCTCGCTTGATCTCCAGCACCCGAAGATATCCGAGAGCTGCCCGTTCATAATCATGACTGTCCCGGTAGCATCCAGCCAGATTGTAAAGGCAATCGATACT
>SKJK01000348.1 GCA_007121995.1 Desulfobulbaceae bacterium | reverse complement strand
TGAGTAACTCGCTGATCACTGGTATTTCTCAAACCACTCTCCTGGGATTTTTGGGAGTTTTGATGGTCATGGCCCTTGGTATGGCCGGCTGGGCAGCCGCTAGAAAATAATGATGGCAGGGTGTTTGCTCGTGCAGTCTTTTGCGGGAGCTTATGTCATTGATATATATATGAATCATTTATGGGCGGGCTCCTGTTGGGATAAATTTTTCTGAAAGGAGGTTATACGTGCGGTGGCATACATTTCAATATGCCCTCAATTGTCGCTTTTCGGGGGCGTACGTCTGCACGCTGTATTTGTTGCCCGTAAACGTCCGATTATGTGTACCGTCGTCCAACGACTACCAACAAAAAAGCTGACACGTGAACGAACGCTCACGGATCCAGGGTCCACAAAAGAACAGAAAAGGGCGAAAATCTATGGTATGAGCCAATACAGGACCCATGCTTTTTTTCAATTTTTTCGGGAGTGATGGAGCGCGTCATCCCGTTGCCAACAACAACTGAGAGGAATTTTTTATTATGGCTAATTATTTCAATACATTGCCGCTGCGCTTGCAGCTGGAAGAATTAGGCAAGTGTCGTTTCATGGCTGCCTCGGAATTTGAGGGTGTCACCAAACTGCAAGGCAAGAAAATTGTTATTGTCGGTTGCGGGGCCCAAGGATTGCACCAGGGGCTCAATCTCCGTGATTCCGGGCTCGATGTTGCCTATGCGCTGCGCGATTCCGCCATATCCGAGCAACGGCAGTCTTTTAAAAATGCCGCCGACAATGGTTTTACAGTGGGTAATTACGAACAGATGATCCCTACAGCTGATCTGGTCATCAACCTCACTCCAGACAAACAGCACTCCAAGGTCGTAGCCGCGGTCATGCCCCTGATGAAGAAAGGGGCATGCCTTTCCTATTCGCATGGATTCAACATCGTTGAAGAAGGAATGCAGATCCGTCCGGATTTAACCGTTATTATGGTGGCTCCCAAATCTCCTGGTACCGAGGTGCGCGAAGAGTACAAGCGCGGTTTTGGGGTACCAACCCTGATCGCGGTGCATCGGGAAAACGATCCTCAAGGTGAGGGGTGGGATATCGCTAAAGCCTACGCCTGCGGCACCGGTGCCCATCGGGCCGGTGTGCTGCAATCGTCCTTTATTGCTGAGGTCAAGTCGGATCTCATGGGTGAGCAAACCATTCTCTGTGGCATGCTGCAGGCCGGTTCGCTGCTCTGCTACGACAAGATGATCGACGAGGGAGTTGACGCCGGCTACGCCTCTAAACTGATTCAGTACGGCTGGGAAACCATAACCGAAGCCCTCAAGCATGGCGGCATCACCAATATGATGGATCGGCTTTCCAACCCGGCAAAGATCCGTGCTTTTTATTTTTCCGAGGGCATCAAGGAGATCCTGACGCCACTTTTCGAAAAACACATGGATGATATCATGTCCGGGGAGTTTTCCCGGACCATGATGGAAGATTTGGCCAACGATGACAAAAATCTGCTCACCTGGCGGGCCCAGACCGCGGAAACCGCCTTTGAAAAGGCGCAATCCACCTCGGCCGACATACCGGAGCAGGAATATTTCGACCATGGCATCCTCATGGTGGCCATGGTCAAGGCCGGGGTTGAGCTGGCCTTCGACACCATGGTAGCCGCCGGTATCAAAGAAGAATCAGCTTATTACGAGAGTCTGCATGAAGTGCCGCTGATCGCCAATACCATCGCCCGCAAAAAACTCTACGAAATGAATGTGGTTATCTCCGATACGGCCGAGTATGGTTGCTATCTCTTTGCCCATCAAGCCGTACCATTGCTGGCCGATTTTATGAACGCTATTGATGCGGATGTAATCGGCAAGGGGTTGACCGTCGAAGATAATGCAGTGGATAATATCGAATTGATCGACATTAATGCCGCCATCCGTTACACCGTGGTCGAGCAGGTGGGTGAAGAGCTTCGTTCCCATATGAGTGCCATGAAGCCGATTCTCTAATCAAAAATACCACTTGTACCGCCGGTCTGTTCTCCGGCGGCAGCATATCCCCCTTCGTTTTTGTCGCGAAGGGGGATTTTTTAGGCCTGCCGCACCGGGCAATTCCCCTATGGTATCATCTTCGCTACTGTTGCAATGATCCGTGCCCCGGAGTCATCCATGCATGGGTATGGATTTCTTACCCTCTCCCTGCGTATTTTTCCAAACGGTCAGGTCCTGATCCGACGTTCCGCGCTGCGTGTTGCCATGGCTGTCCACAAGAAGAACGCTCGCTACAAGCGCCAGCCCCAATACTCGAGAAATGCGGGAAAATTTTTGAGGTCCGAGGCCGTTCTCGCCCAGAATTTGAGGCTGGTGTAGAAAATGGCCGGGCTGGTATCGTCCTGACCATACGCCTTGTCTTCGCCGACCCGCCAGTCAAAAGCCCACCAGCTGATGAATAGCCGTTCCAGGATTTTGGTATTGTTCTTCACATATCCGGCCCGAGGTCCTGTGGTTGCAAAAAAGGGCACCGTGCTATCGTTATGGGGCAGATGATACAGGGCGCCGAGAGGGAGCAGCTCCATTGGTATCGGGTTGCCATTGTAGTCCGAGGCATCCGGGATCCCGGTGGTCACCGCACTGATGCGGTGGGTCTGGTCGGCAATGGTAAAAGTCAGCGGTACCCTCGCCTCAGCCGAGGTATCCAGCAGGGCAGGCAGGTTGTAGCCATAAACCCGTTGGTGCTGTTCTGGCCAATTGCTGGGGAAAGCGTCCCGGTCAAGAAAACGGGTGGGGAGAAAGGCGAGGTAGCAGCCGCAGGTGTGGACAGTGGTGACCAGGAGGAGTCGATCATCCTGGTTCAAAGTGTATATGATGAGAAGACCAGGGTTTTTTCCAGTGGTGAGGTTCCATTGCCCCAGTCCGAAAGGCACTTCGGAAAAATGAAGGCGATAGATCAGGTTGCGATACTGTCCCCGTGGAGTGGCAAAAGTGGCGGTCTCAAAATAGATGGTCGGCTCTGCCGGATTAACGATAACTTCTGCCGAGCCATCGGAAGCCGGCTGCACAGCTGGTGTACCGATACGGTTGTACTCCCGGTGATTTTTGCTGACCAGGAAAACAGGAGTATGGCTGGGTTGTTCCCCTGTTGGTACTGGGCTGAGGTACAGTGCCGATGTTGCCGGATCAGCGGGATGATGGGCACAGCCGGTGAAAAAGAGAGCGCTTACAAGTAACAGTGCGAGAAAAAACCGAACTGCGGGGGCACGGGTACGTTCTGAATGTGACCCATGGAAAAAAAAGTCGGTTCTCTGTATCAGGCTGCCCCCTGCGGGGGGATGGGCGCTGCTGGACAATGCCGGTAAAGTCAGGTGTTGGTGATCGGCTAACCGTTGATTATTCATAATTTTATTAGGTTGGTTTTGCATGAATATTGTCTGAGTAGCTGGTCTTAAACAGGTTCATGCAGTTTTTTTTTGATATCCAGGATAGGAGTCCCGTCAAGGATATCGATTCCTGATACCTGCAGACAAAGACCATCGACTGCCAGCACTTTGAATTCCGAAATGGCAATGGGATTAGGTCGTGCCGGACTCCGAGTGGCAAAAACTCCTCGGAGTCCGCGGGATCGATCACCCCGAGGATAGACCTTGAGGATATCACGGTTTGCCTTGTGTAGCCAGAAGAGGACAATAAGTGTTTGACCGGGGATTATACCGTCAAGGCCTTGCTGGTATTCCGGATATATTTCCAGTGTTCCTCTTCGGTCTGAAATATCAAAATTTTTGGGAGCATCCTCACAGGTGGTGATGTCGCCGTGCAGTACACCGATACTTCGTAATTCAGGCAGTTCCATGGGGGCTTCTCACAAGGGTTGCATCATCCTGCTCGGTGATGACAGTGTTATGAACGGAAAAACTGACGTACGCTCGCCCCGAAGGGCGGCTGGTGAAGGTTATTATCAAGGATTCCACTGCAATTATAATTTGATTACAGCAAGATATATCCAAAACAAGATTTCAGCCGTCACGGATTCAGGTTGTATCCAGAGCTTCGCGCACCTTAGCGGCCAGATCGTTCAGGGCAAAGGGCT
>SKJK01000183.1 GCA_007121995.1 Desulfobulbaceae bacterium | reverse complement strand
GGGCTGGAGTGGGATGTTCGGTCTGGTGGTGGTTATTTTTTGTCTGTTTTTGTGGATGTTTCTTCTGGGCATGTGGGCGGGCCAGGTCATTTTCCCCCCCACCGGCGAGGCAGGCGGGATAGGTAAAAACCGCATTGCGGTCACCATGACTTCCGCCAACAACCAAATTCTGCGGACGATCAGGCTGCCGTGCAGAGGGTGACAATAGGCTGCCAACCTCTATATTTATTTATATTTGAAGCACGCTGACAATGGTTCCAGTTTCCAGGTCATCCAATCGTATGCTTGTACCCGGTGAACGTATATTTTCTTGCACCCGGTGAATGGTCACGAGGTGGTTATGGTCGATCTTGCCAAGCAGAAAAGTCCCGGCCGGATTCGTCCCGGCCGGATGAGTGATGTCCGGCCCATCCATGGGCTGTTGACGTTATTTGCCACCAGGGGGTTGATGCTGCCTCGATCCATCAGTTCCCTCTACGATCATCTGCGTGATTTCGTTGTCTACGAAGAGGATGGTCTTATCCTGGGAATTTGCGCTCTGCATATCTGCTGGGATAATCTTGCAGAAATCCGCTCGTTGGCAGTGGCCGAGTCACAACAGCAACGCGGCATCGGCGCGCAGTTGGTCGAATCCTGTCTCGATGAGGCCAGGAGCCTCGAGATCGACAACGTTTTTGTTCTGACCTATCAAGCTTCGTTTTTCAGGAAGTTCGGTTTCCTGGATTGTGACAAACAGGAACTGCCCCACAAGATTTGGAGCGATTGCCTGCACTGCTCTAAATTCCCCGATTGCGATGAGGACGCCCTCATCCGCAGGACCTCGTTGTTTTCCTGACGGTTACCCGAACTGCTGGAACTGAACCTGTTTTTTCAATAGAGCCGAGAGACGTGAAGTCCTCGGAGGGAGATACATAATGCCAGGCGGGATACTTGCCAGACTTTTCGGCAACAAAAATGATAGGATGCTTAAGCAGTACTTTCGGACCGTTCAGATCATCAACGGATTTGAAGCCACGGTGGCGCCGCTTTCCGACACTGATCTGGCTGCCAAGACCTTCGAATTCAAGGAACGGCTGGCACAGGGAGTACGGTTGGATGATTTGCTGCCCGAAGCCTTTGCCGTTGTCCGCGAGGCTGCGAAGCGGGTGCTTGGTGAGCGGCATTACGATGTGCAGTTGGTTGGCGGCATTGTCCTTCATCACGGCAGGATCGCCGAGATGAAGACCGGTGAGGGCAAGACCCTGACCTCAACAGCCCCGGTTTATCTCAATGCCCTCACCGGAAAGGGTGTACACGTGATCACCGTCAATGATTATCTGGCCAATCGCGATGTCAACTGGATGGGTGAGGTGTATCGTTTTCTTGGTCTTACCACCAGCTGTATTCTCCATGGCATGGATGATGCTCAGCGGCAGGAAGCGTATCGGGCCGATATCACCTATGGGACCAATAACGAGTTTGGTTTTGATTATCTTCGCGATAATATGAAATTTTCGCTTGATGATTTCTGCCAGCGCGGCTTTCATTACGCCATCGTCGATGAAGTTGACTCCATCCTCATCGATGAGGCTCGTACCCCGCTGATCATTTCCGGTCCGGCGGAAATGAGCACGGATATGTATCTCAAAGTCGATCGCATCATGCGCCACTTCAAGGCCGAGGAACATTTCACCAAGGACGAAAAGTCCCGGCAGATTCTACTCACCGATGCAGGGGTGGTTCTTGGCGAGGAGCTTCTTGAGGTCGAAAACCTCTATGATCCCAGTAGTATCAATCAGTTACACCATATCAATCAGGCCTTGAAGGCCCACTTCATTTTTCAGCGCGATGTTGATTACATTGTCAAAAATGGATCTGTGATCATTGTTGACGAGTTCACCGGTCGCACCATGGAGGGACGTCGTTATTCCGATGGGCTGCATCAGGCGTTGGAGGCCAAGGAAGGGGTCAAGATTGAAAAAGAAAACCAGACACTGGCTTCGATCACCTTCCAGAACTATTTCCGCATGTACGAAAAGCTGGCTGGTATGACCGGTACCGCGGATACCGAGGCAGCCGAGTTCAAGAAGATTTACAACCTCGATGTCGTGGTTATTCCCACCCACAAAAAAATGATCCGGCTGGATTTCCCTGATGTCATCTACAAAAACCAGGATGCCAAATATCGTAATATCGTTGAGGAAATCAAAGAACTTAATGTAAAAGGACAGCCGATTCTTGTTGGTACGATCTCCATTGATGTCTCCGAGAAAATTTCTAAAATGCTGACCAGGGAAGGGATCGCCCATGATGTCCTTAATGCCAAACAGCATGATCGAGAGGCCGAAATCGTTGCCGGCGCCGGTCAGAAGGGGCGGGTGACCATCGCCACCAACATGGCGGGCCGCGGCACCGATATCAAGCTGGGTGAAGGCGTACGGGAGCTGGGCGGGTTGCATATTCTTGGCACCGGCCGTCATGACAGTCGTCGGATTGATAATCAGTTGCGCGGTCGTTCCGGTCGCCAGGGGGACCCGGGATCCTCTCGTTTTTATATGTCTCTGGAGGATGACCTGCTGCGCATCTTCGGCTCCGACCGCTTGACAGGCATTATGGATAAACTGGGCATGGAAGAGAACGAACCTATCGAACATTCCATGGTCTCCAAGGCCATTGAGAACGCCCAGCGCAAGGTGGAGGGGCATAACTTTGATATTCGTAAGCATCTGCTGGAATATGACGATGTCATGAACAAACAGCGGGAGGTGATCTACGGTCAGCGCCGTGAGGTCTTGGCCAGTGAGACAGTACGGCCAATCGTCGACGATATGATCTCTGATCTGGTTCAGTTGGTGGCGAGCGAGTTTGCTGTTGAAAAAACGACCTCCGAAGAATGGGACTGGCCAGGGCTGGAGGAGCGGGTCGGCCAGCTTTTCAACCTCAAGCTCGATTGGACCGATGAGGATCGACTGGAATTGAATGTCAATACCTTCACCGACAAACTATTGGCAGACGTTCAGCAGGGATACGTCCGACAGGAAGAGCGCAATGGCGTTGAACAGATGCGCCAGCTCGAACGTATGATCATGCTGCAGATGGTGGATACCCTGTGGAAGGATCATCTCTTGCAGATGGATCACCTCAAGGAGGGAATCGGGCTGCGCGGGTACGGCCAGAAAAATCCACTGCTCGAATACAAGCGAGAAGGGTTCAATATCTTCCGTGCGATGGTGGAAGCAGTCAAGCAACACACCGTTGCCAATCTCATGCGTATCCAGATTGTTCGTGACGACGAACTGGCCCGCATGGAGGAAGAGCAACGGCGTCAGCGTGAGCGTGAACTCGAGCAGGCCAAACAAATCGGTGGTGGTGAGACCACGACGGCGGCCCAGGCCGAGCGAAAACCTATTCAGCGCGCCGAGGAGAAAGTCGGTCGGAATGCTCCCTGTCCCTGTGGTTCCGGCAAGAAACACAAAAAATGCTGCGGTATGCCCGCTTGAGGAAGGATCACGCCGGCAACCTGATCATCGGCAGGTGGTGTGTTTCGATGAACGGTATCAGGTTCGTGGACGCTGAAACAGTCATCTGGGTTCGGTAAACGGCTTCCCCGTGCTCTTTTATGATAGAGGGGAAGCAGGATTTCAGCCCCGCAGGCGTTCCGGTTCAAGAAGGTTTTTTTCCATGTGCTTGATCTCATCGATACCAGAAATAACGATTTCAGGATCGATTTGCAATTCCGGGTCAGGGAGTTTTTTCTCATAGTCGAGGTTGGCGAGGATGTGCTTGATGCAATTGAGCCGCGCCAACTTTTTATTATCCGAGCGAATGATGGTCCAGGGGCTGATGGATCGGTTTGATTCATTGAGCATCTGAAATTTCTTGACCGTGTAGTGATCCCAGTAGGTCTGGGCAAGGTTGTCAACTGGGGAGAGCTTGTACTGTTTGAGGATATCGGTTTTGCGGGCTTCAAAACGCTTGGCCTGTTCGTCCTTGGACACCGAAAAATAAAACTTGAACAACTTGATACCGTCCTTGACCAACATCTCTTCGAACAGCGGAACATCTTTCAGGAATCGTTTGTGCTGCTCG
>SKJK01000308.1 GCA_007121995.1 Desulfobulbaceae bacterium | reverse complement strand
TGCAACCATTTTGCATGAACAGTAACGAACGGACATGGTTCTTCATGCCAGCGGCTTAAGAGAGCTGCAAGGCCTTCAGGGGCAACCTCCCAGGGCCCTAAAGCGGGGCCCTGGAGGGTAGTAGTTGACTTGTTGATTATAACCTGAATCCGTGACGGTTGGACTCTTGTTCTGGATTTATTTCATAAAGTCAGCCCCCTTTAACCGCGTTCACTTCACCCTGTTAAGGCGAATGTGTTCAGGCGGCAGCTGTCGGCAGCAGTACCAATCCGGCCATCAGGCCCATGGCCGGCTGCTCGTCGACAGGTGGATGATCGTCTATTTTGGCAAAGGACCAGCCTGCTGCCTCGGCAAGAGCGGAGAAATTAACTCCCAACGCGGAGATTGAGGGGCGGGCCAGATGGGCATGAGGGCAGGACAGGCCGTGCTCAAGGACGACGCAGATCTCCTCCTGTGGGCAGAACAGTTCCTTGCAGGATCCGGCGGCCAGGCCCATGGTGCCGACCAGTCCCAAACAGACAGCCTCCTGTTCGACTCCAGAGGCGATGGTGTGGATGGTCCGCGCCAGGGCCGGTCGCCCGGCACCCATGAGGAGTGCAGTCGGCGCATCGATCTTGAACGCCAGCAGTTGTTGAAACCGACGCAGAGACTCCCGAAAGGCAGCAGGGGGCAGGGCATGGGGCGGACATCCGGGGGCCAGGCCGTAACTGGGGCAACGGTGTGGAGCGGCGCACATGGCGGCAAATCGTTCTTCCACCACCAGGGCCTCGATTGGGAGGAGAATGGCTGCCGTGGCGCCAAGGCAGAGGGCTTTTTTGACCAGGGAAGCATTGATGGTTGATGCCGTCCTGGTGGCTGGTCCACAGGATTCAGATTCGTTTTTCATGGCACGGAAGCAACTGCAGTCTGCGGTGGGCTACCCGGTAGCAGGCATCATCACCAGAGCCGGAACGCGCCACCATGATAAAAGAGCAGGAAGCGATGGGCACGATCGGATCGCTGGTTTTCTCAATATGCCGTCATCCGTCGCCCTTCATCGCGTTCGTTCGCACGCCATCTTCAATGCTCGTAACCGACCGATAACGTCTCCTTTAATCGAGCGGTCACCAACAACAAAGCGGACGTGCGGGCAAACGCTCACGGATCCAAGTCAAGGTTTTCGAGAAAGTAATACATCTGCCTGAACCACCAAGGCCAGTCATGATCGACGTCATGGCCCCAGTAGTCGACCCAGGCAGGGATGCGTTTATCCCTGAAGACGGCATCCAGTCTACGGGTATCTTCGATCGTCTCTACTTCCCATGCTCCCTGACCGACGCAGGTGATGATGTCGCTACGCCGGTACCAGTCAAGGAACCAGGCGTTATTGAGGCCGGGGAGGTAATGCAGGGGTGAGTTGTAATAGACTGCCGGAATATCCTCGGAGGTCAGGCCGAATTCGGCATGATCGAGCCGATACAGGCCGCTCAGGGCGATAGTGCCGGCAAATAAATCAGGGCGTTTGAGGAAAAAATTGATCGCATGGTAGGCACCCATGCTACAGCCATTGGCCATGATCCGAATGTCGGGTTGATTGCAGTGGTTGCGGATAAAAGGAATGATTTCCCCAACCACATAGGCTGTATAGGCTTCATGGCGGACATTGCGTGCCGCCGGCGGCACCGAGAAATGGTACCAGGATTCGGCGTCTATGCTGTCAATGCAGAACAGTTTAACCTTGCCGGCATAGATGAAATCATCAATGGCATCGATCATGCCCATGCCTTCGTAATCATAATACCGGCCCAGCGAACTGGGAAAAACCAGGATCGGCATACCCCAGTGTCCATAGACTTTGAAAGCCATGTCCTGTTTTAGGTTGGGACTGAACCATTGGTGTTCTTCTATCTGCATGCTGGCACCTCTTGGGTACTGACCTGATGGATAAAGCTGATGATGTCATGGAGTCGTTTTTCATCCCGGGTACGGAAGATATAACCGATATCACCCAGGGCACTGGCAAAGACTCCTGGAACCTGATCGATCCGGCAGATTTCCGGGCCGTATCGGTCCAGGATCTCCTGGTGAGAATGGACGTAGGTCAGGTTGTTTTTCCGGCTGGCATAGCAACAGTGATAGATCCGTTTATAATCGATGGCCGCGCGGCCATGGGTAAGCAGTTCCGCCCAGATGCGGTAGATATCGATATTGCAGGCATAATTGAACATATCGGTGGTAAAGCCGCCCGGCGGTCGCATATTGACCTCCAGGGCTGTGAAATCCTCTTCTCTTGTGCGGAAAAATTCGATGTGAAAAAAGCGCTCGCGGACGTTAAAGGCTCTCAGGCAGCGGTGGCCGGCATCCTCCAGTGCGGCGGGAATGTCGCGCAGTGAATAGTAGGCCAGATGGCGGGCCTCGTTAACGGTCTCCATGATGCCCTGGCTGAAGACGTGTGCGGTTTGGAAAATCGGATTACCTTTAATATCGCACAGGCCGTCAAAGGAATAGATGGTGCCTTGAATAAAGGCCTCGATGATGTAGTCCACTGGCGGTTTACGGGCAAAGAAAGCGACCAGATCCTCTTCCGTGTCGAGACGGAAGGTGTCCAGAGCGCCGACGCCCTGGTCGGGTTTGGCAACCACCGGGTAACCGGTTTCGCTGATCAGGGCACGGGCCTCTTCCAGGGTGTGAACCACCCGGCCGGCGGCTACCGGTATACCCGCTTTCCTGAATTGTTCCTTCATTACCGACTTGCGGCGGATCATGGCGATATCACGTTCGCGTACACCGAATATATTGAAATCATCCCGCAGTCGGGCTTCGGTGGTCAGCCAGAATTCATTGAGGCTGTCGATTCGGTCGATTTTGCCGTATTTATGCGTGAAAAAACCGCAGGCCCGCACCAGGTCCGGATAGCATTCCAGCCGGTCCACCCGATAGTATTCAGTCAGCGAGGCACGCACATCCTCAGGAAGGGCTGCATATGGGATGTCACCGATGCCCAGGACATTGGCTCCGGCCTGGCGCAAACGCAGGCAAAAGAGGTGATACTGAGGCGGAAAATGGGGGGAAAGAAAGACACAGTTCATGGTGCGTTTGGTCTGATATTGATCAATAGTCTGTCTGTAAATATTCTGTTATTTCTTATTATACCACGGCATCAACGGCCCGGTAAACCGGTGAATGCGACGTACTGGCCCGAAGGACTCTTTTTCTCTTTCACCGGAATCCGTGACAGCTAGACCCATGTCTTGGATCTATATAACTGTAATCACTTTATAAGTGCAGCGACATTCTTGAAAATTCGCCTTCACCAGCCGCCTTTCGGGACGAACGTTCACGGATCCAGTTTCCAGCCTATCCAGCGAAATATGCGCAGTGGTTAGGTAAAAAAAGCAGTGTCGGTCTTTTCCCCTTCACTTCCTGTTGTTTTCAGGGTAGGGTCCCTTTTTTTTCGCACCCCTCTGCTGTGCAGCGGTTCTGTCCGGTCCGGTTACCTCAGCCTTTTGCTTGCACTCTTTGAATGTTCCCAGCTCTTCAGAGCGACCATCTCTTTTTTACAGGAAATACTATCATGCTCCAAGCTACCAATATCGCACTTTCCTATGGCAAGCGCGTTATTTTCAAGGACGTTAATATTAAATTTACCCATGGCAACTGTTATGGTCTCATCGGTGCCAACGGTGCCGGTAAATCGACTTTTCTCAAGATCCTGGCCGGCCAGAAGGAGGCGGATAAAGGCGAGATTTCCATCGATCCCAAAGAACGGATTGCGGTACTCCAGCAGGACCAGTTCACTTTTGACGAAAAAACCGTGCTCGACACGGTCATCATGGGGCACAAACGCCTGTATGAGGTCAAGGTCGAACGGGAAAGACTCTATGCCAAAAACGAACTTTCCGAGGCCGATGGCTTGCGTTGCGGTGACCTGGAGATTGAATTCGGGGAGATGAACGGCTATGAAGCGGAATCCGAGGCGTTTGTGCTGCTCAGTGGGCTGGGCATTAGCGAAGAGATGGGCTATCTGCGGATGAAGGAACTCGATGGCGGCGACAAGGTGCGGGTCCTGTTGGCCCAGGCCCTGTTCGGTAATCCGGATATCCTTCTTTTGGATGAGC
>SKJK01000019.1 GCA_007121995.1 Desulfobulbaceae bacterium | reverse complement strand
TGGGGCATCAAACGCCTGGCCTACGAGATCAATAAGGAAGTACAAGGGTATTATGTGTACATGAACTACGCTTCCACAGGTGATGCAGTCAAGGAACTCGAACGTATTTTCAGAATCGACGACCGAGCCCTCCGTTTTCTGACCATCAAGCTCGGTGATGCGATGACCGTTGAATCCATCGAAGCCGAAAAACAGCGTATTGCCGCAAAAGCTGCCGCCCTGGAAGCTGCGCGGGCTGAAAGTGAAGACACTGATGACGAAGATGACAATAATGAGGATAATGAGGATAATGATTCAGATGACGATTCGGACGACGAATAATCCCACGAACGAATCATCTGGTAATAAATAATGAGTAATATCATGGCACCACCGAGAAAAGTCTTTTCAAGGCGGCGAGTCTGTCGTTTCTGCACTGACAAAGAAATGGTTATTGACTACAAAGACCCAAGAACCCTCAGAGGTTTGGTCACCGAACGTGGCAAAATTATTCCTCGGCGTATTTTCGGTACCTGTTCAAAACATCAGCGACAATTGACTGAGGCTGTCAAACGCTCACGGCAACTGGCACTCCTGCCCTATATGGGTCCCACCCAGTTTTAACATTCAATCGGAATATGCTACCTACCGGGGCTGGATGGAACCCCACCGAGTTTCCTCCCGGCCAGTTGTTTCTGTACAGCGCTTTTTTTTTCGTCCCAGCTTTAAGCCCAGTTTTCTTCGGCTGGTTAAACGGCCTGCTGGCCGTCCCTGTTTTCTATCTATTGTTCACCAATGGGTTCAATTCAGGGTTTGCTCTGTTACGGATCAGTCTGCTGATTGCCGGGTTAGGGGCATTATTGATTGGTCGAATTGAGGTTTTTCTCTTTTCGCTCACCCTGATCCCCCTGGGATACACGCTGTTCAGAAGCGCTCTAGCAGGTGAATCGGCTGCAATAAGCGGGGGCAAGGGTGTTGTTGTCCTTGTGTTGACGTGGTTTTTGTTCTGGGGTGTATACGGTGCGGTCACCGGCACCAGCCCCTACCGGCACCTGCTCGAAACCCTGGATCAGGGATTTCGACAGACCGTTGAGCTCTACGAATCGAGAGAGACGGAAGTGCCTGGTGAGACACTGCATCAACTACAGCAACTCACCAGCGACATAAGGGAAGTGATCCCCAGGGTTCTGCCCGGAGTATTGGTCTCCATCGTGGTTGTGACGGTATGGATCAATCTGGCCGTCAGCAACATCATGGCTCAACGCCTGGGCAATGTGCTGCCGCCATGGGGAAAATATTCGACCTGGAAACTGCCTGATAAATTGCTTTGGGTAGCGATTGCTGCTGCTGCCGTCATGCTGCTGGGCCGTGGTTTTCTGCAAAACGCCGGCAGCTGGGTGTTGATGATAGCCGGTCTTTTATATTTTTTCCAAGGCTTGGCAGTATGTATCGCGCTCTTGGAACGATGGAAGGTTCCTTTGTATGTGCGGATCATTCTTTACTTTATTCTGGTTATCCAAAGTTACGGAATCCTCCTTCTTGCGTTTGTAGGGGTCGCAGACGTCTGGTTCAATTTCAGGCGTCCCAAGGAATAACAATGTACAACCGACGGACGGGTGCGGTGACAGGATCGTACAATTCCGCCCCAGAGCGGTTTATTGAGATCGTAAACGTTCACCGGGTGCAGATAAAAAATTGCATAACCTGGAAACTGGAATCGTTTACAGCGCTTCATGCGTGGACAAACAGGCTGGCGGGCTTTAGTGCTTCCTATCCACGATAGCCTGATCGTTCGCAGCAGGAGTGCCGGTGAACGGTTCCTGGAGTTCAACTGAATCATCAGAGACAGGAAAAGGATATTTCAATGGAAATCATATTAAAAGAAACGATCGAAACCCTTGGCCAGGAAGGCGAAGTCGTCAAGGTCAAGCCGGGATACGCGCGAAATTTTCTCATCCCGCAACAAAAAGCGGTCCAGGTCAGCAAGGCTGCTCTTGCCAATCTCGAACGAGAGAAACAGCTCATAGCATCCAGGCTTGCGGAACAGCAAAAACAAGCAGACAAACTGGCAGCAAAACTGCAAGACAAGGTTGTTACCATCACCAAGCGAGTCGGGGAAGAAGAGCGATTGTTTGGTTCAGTAACGTCTGCCGATATCGCCGCCGCCCTCCAGGAAGCCGGTGCCGCTGTGGACAGAAAGGCTATTATCCTGACCGATGCCATCAAGGCCATAGGTGAATACAAGATACCAGTCAAAACAGGTTACCAGACCACCGCCACTATCCTGGTTCAGGTCGTCCCGGAAGACATGGTACAGGTCAAATAGTATTTGTCCGACTGGGCCTGGCACCGATTGTCGGTCCGCTCCAGGTACATCCTCCAGCGCCTCGTTTCTTTCCGGTGTTTCCCCGGTGCAAGACTGCGCCAAGCCTTAGCTGCCTTTTCTGTTTTCAGAAAAGGCAGCGGCATTTTACACGTGTCATTCCGAAGCAGCGCAGGTATAGTAGCCTTATTATACAGCAGGTCCCCTCCACCGTTGACTACGCCTTGTTATGCACCCCACCTCTCCCTATCCGCCACCAGCGATCAAAATGCTCCCGCCCCAGAACATCGAAGCGGAACAGGCGGTGCTTGGCACAATCCTTCTTCAGGAGAAAGCTCTCCTGAAAATTGTTGACCTGCTGACACCTGGTGATTTTTACCGTGACGCCCACAAAACGATTTACTCGGCCATGCTGACGTTGTTTGAAAAACGGGAGCCACATGACCTGATCACCGTTACCGGTCTGCTCAATGACCGCAACAAGCTTGAAGAAATAGGCGGTGCCGCGTACCTGGCCTCCCTGACCGATATCATCCCTTTTACAGGCACGATGGTCCATCATGCCCACATTATTCGTAAAAAATCGATTCTCCGTCGACTGATCAAGACAACCTCCGAAGTAGCTGCCCGCTGTTACGACACCCAGGATGATATCGAATCGTTGGTCGATGAAGCAGAAAAAAGTATCTTTGAAATCGCCCACTCCAACAAAGGGCAAGGCTTTCAGCCCATGTCCGCCATTGTGCCCAAGGCCTTTGATCGGATTACCAAACTTTTCGACAGGCAGGAACATATCACCGGCGTGGCCACCGGGTACGATGATCTTGACCGACTGACCGCCGGCCTGCAACCTGCCGAACTCATCATTCTCGCCGCCCGCCCCTCCATGGGGAAGACCGCCCTGGCCATGAATCTGGTTCAACACGCCGCGCTGATCAATAAAGTTCCGGTGGCGGTTTTCAGCCTGGAAATGTCCATGGAATCCCTGGCCTTGCGTATGCTCTGCTCTATTGGACGAATCGATTCCCAACGCATCCGTACAGGAAAACTCCACGACAACGACTGGCCGAAACTGACCCGGGCCACCGGCATGTTGTCCGACGCACCCATTCACATCGACGATACCGCCGGCCTGACAGTTCTGGAAATGCGGGCCAAAGCCAGACGCCTCAAATCCGAACAAGATCTTGGCCTCATTGTGGTCGACTACCTGCAACTCATGCAGGGAAAAGCCCTCTCTGAAAACCGGACGCAGGAAATCTCCGATATTTCCCGCTCACTCAAGGCCATGGCCAAGGAACTGGATGTACCGGTACTGGCTCTTTCCCAGCTCAACCGTGGCTTGGAAAGCCGAACCGACAAACGTCCCCAACTCGCTGACCTGCGTGAATCCGGAGCTATTGAACAGGATGCCGATGTCATCATGTTTATCTATCGCGACGAAGTTTACAACAAAGGCGAAGAAAATCCCAACCGTGGCCTGGCTGAACTCATAATCGGCAAACAACGCAACGGGCCCACCGGCATAGTTAAACTGACATTCCTTGGCGAATACACCACCTTTGAAAACCATACCAGTCGCGCACCCGCTCTTGAATATCTGCCCGAACAGGGCTTGACCGCGGATATGGATTTTAATTAACCACCTTTGTACAGGTTCATCATTTTTCAATAACAGCACACATCGTCATGCAAACCAACGATACATACGATTACAAAGCGATTGAGCAGAAATGGCAACAACGCTGGGCCCAGGAAAAGACTGACAAAGTGTCCCACCGGACGAATGAAAAGAAATACTACGTCCTGGAAATGTTTCCG